>JAYEKL010000090.1:0-9483 GCA_034660995.1 Patescibacteria group bacterium
TGAAGGTTCTTGGTGGGCGATTTTGGCCTATTGTAAATGCACTAGGAGGCTTCTTTTAATGCAGATTGAAAAGCATAATACAAACATTTATCCCCTCTTGAGATGGGCAGTCTGCGAAGCAACAAATAGATTATTCCCCTCTTGAGAGGGGTAGGCTGCGAAGCAACAAATAGATTATTCCCCTCTTGAGAGGGGTAGGCTGCGAAGCAACAAATAGATTATTCCCCTCTTGAGAGGGGTAGGCTGCGAAGCAGACGGGGTGTGTTTTTCCAAAACATAAAGATTGATGCAAATGAGGAGAGAGTTTGTTTCAAGGGCGAATGTTTAAGTTGGCATCTTGCCGGAGAAAGGGTTGAGGTTACAGTTAGAAATCATATCAAAACTGTTAAACCAATATTATCTGCGCTCATTTACATCAACCTCTGTATTTTGAAAATCAATGATAATTATGATTGCGGATGGAGAGAGTCATCTTACATCAAAGATGTAGGGGAGCAAGCTTCAATTATGTCCGGCGTTATAAGAAGTGCGCGGGAGTTGAAATAAATTCAATTTCCCTTGAAAGAAAATATAATAGCAGAGAGAAAATTGGTTTGGAAAAAAGCGTTGGTTCCATAGTGGCGATAGCCCTGTGGAACTGTGATGCGATCCATTGTTATTCCTAATAATTTTTATATTTAGGAACAGCTTGCATATCGGCTCCACAGCCCTATCGGGACTATGGAGCCAACAATGCAAAACCGTTCTCAAGAGAGCGTAGAAATTTAGTTTTCTAATCAATTTTTTCTCTGCTAACCGCGCTGTTATACAAAAGTATACAAAAGCGCGGATGCGAGGGAGGAATAATCATGACAACAACAACAACTGAAGGGACAGAAAAAGTCGTCATTGTCGCCCACGGCGACTTTGACGGAATTGCCAGTGCTGTGTTGCTGGCGGAACGGCTCGGTATTTTCGCCGAGGATCTTCACTCAACCATTCTTGGTTGATAAAGTGGAGATTCCAGACGACATAAAAAAAGTTTATGTCGTGGACATCGCGATGAATAATCGCGATCTGGAGATGACTGAGAGGTTTATTGAATCTCTCGGTGATCGACTTGTAGTCTGGTATGACCATCACGAGGGATGGTCGCTAGACCTTACCACCGCACGCGGTGGCAGAGTTATCAGCCAGACTGCTCGCGCTTGTGCCGTCATGCTGGGACACAGTTCGGATCCTTTGGTGTCCGACGCAATTGTAGCAGATACCAGAGAGGGCAAGCTATCGGAGCGAGCCCAACTCATAGAGTATGCCTGCAAAGCAGACATACGAAATGACGCAATCCGAGTTGCTGCTGTGAAGTGGTTGCTCGGCGATCGCAGTCTTCGGGAAGCCGCGAAGAAATACGCGGCTATTCAAAAGGAAACAGAGAGACTCGCGGGAAAATATCAGCTCATCAGCAGTGATGAGATAAATACGGATTTGAACGGGATCGCGTATGATCTCGACGATTTTGTGGAAACACAGGTCGTGTTCGTGGACACTGATATTCCCGCGGAAAACTTTGACCTGACCCAGCTTTTGTTGGCAGGTCAGGAGATCGCCGAGTTCGCGATGGCAACTCACACCGATTTTCGTTCCGGCGAGAATATGGTGACAGTCGCTACGCGGAGAAAAAGCGCGAACCTTGTGAAGATATTTGGTCTCCCAAGCGGAGCGCCGTTTAGGGTGACTCTTCCAATTGCAAGATTGGAAGAAGTCAAGAAGACTATTCGCAGTCTTCCCACAAATTGAGCACTTTTGGAGAGAAAGCAAGTTTGCACAACTTCGCCTTCTCTCCCATTTTTTCCAAGTTTATCTTTTTTGAAAAAGGTAAATTTAGAAAAACTCTTAAATAAAAATTTAAGAGTTTAAAAAAATCCGGAGTTCAGTTTTCAACCTGTAAAATTCTATACTCTAAAGAGTGAACTCCAGCGAAAACACAAATGGTTCCACATCCCTGCGGGGACAATGGAGCCAACGAATTAACAAGAAATAAGTTGTTTGTTTTTAAAAAATAAAGCAGTCAGTTTATTCCTTGTTAAATTAGAAATAATTTTAGCGAGGAAAAATGTTCTTTGATAATTTTTCTGGGCTGTTCTTGTCCGTTGCCGCGTTTATTTTTTTTAAAGGCGGAAGTTCTGATTTTCCTCTATTTATTGCGCTAGGCGATTTGAATATTATTTTGTTTGAATAGTGTTTAGATCGTCTTTGCGCAAAATAGAATCATAGTAAGGAGGAAAATATTATGGAGAGAAAAATAAAAAAAATGACACCGGAAGAATTCGAGGAAATTCTTCTCGGGTACGGAAACCGACTTCGTTTCTTTGTATGACAGAAGAAAGGCGGAATTAGCGGAAATATCCGCCGAAATAGAAAAAATAAATCTTGTCGTTGAAGCGATGAGAAAGGAGGAAGAAAAAGAAGAAGAGAAAAAATGGAAGCAGGAAATAACCGCTTTTTTGAAAAAATATAGCGGTGTTCCGGTAAAGCACTAAAACTGGCACTAAAACTGTTAGGAGTATCAAGCTATATGCTTTTTACTCCTAACATTATTTTTTCCAAGTTTATCTTTTTGAAATTACAAATAGGCTCCACACGGGAGCATGGAACTAACAAGTGGCATAAGGTAGATTTAGAAAAGTCCCGAACTATAATAAATTAAGTACGGGGCAGGATTATCGGAAGTGAAATCACAAAAGGCTCCACAGCCCTATCGGGACTATGGAGCCAACATAAACGGACTATGGAGCCAACATAAACGGAGTATGGAGCCAACGATAAAGAAATTAAACATTATCTTTCAAAATCAGGCAGGCAGAATTTTGCCAGATTTCTAAATTGTAAATTTAAGAATATGGCAAATCTCTCTCCAAACTGCTTGTCTGATTTGGGAAGGTAATAATAAAAAGACACATTCTAGAATGCGTCTTTTTATTTTTGGAAATATTTTAAAATATATTTATAAATCATCATTCATCGCGGTCTCAATGAAACCAATGATTTCGTTTGTTGGAATAAACAAATTTCCGCTTTGGCTTATTCCGATAATTTCCCCTTTAATGTTTATTACTGGTGATCCATCAAATGAATTTTTCAAAGAGTTTATAATCTTTACTCTTTTTTGAGATGTTGATTTTTCATTATTTTCTGTTTGGTCGTAATCATTTATAAATTTTGAAATGATATCTGTTATTATTGAACTGTCTATTATAATAACTTTTTCTCCGAGTTCTAAATTTTCAGAATTGCTAAGCGCGATAACTGGCAGATCAGTTTCTTTTATTCTAACAATGGCAAGATTTGTGGATAAATCAATCTTAACTAATTCAGTATCGTATATTTTTTCAGTTTTTAGTTTTATTTTTATAATGTTTGCTTCAGCATTTTTTTCTTCGGAATCATTTTTCTCCGTAGTTATATTTTCTATTGAAGTAATTATTAGTCCGTCGCTTGTAAGAATAATTCCAGACCCTTTATAAATGGGAACATCATTTCCCGCTGAAAATTCTAGAATTTCAACAACCGAAGGAGAAACTTTTTTTATTGCTTCTGGAATAGCCTTATCTTCGGATATTTTAATTTCTTCAGTCTTTTCTATTATAATTGTTCTCTCGTTTATTTTTTTAAGAAACTCATAATGATTAAGTTCAGGATATTTTACGAGTAATGAAGGAAGAGCAATTCTGTCTATTAAAATTCCACCAGTGCCTCCTATTAACAAAACAAAAACTATAAAAAAAAATGATTTTAAAATAATTTTTATTTTTTTAGGTTTGTATGGCTTTTCTATTATTTCATCAATCTCGTCTGTCGGTTTTTTAAAAAAAGTTTTTGCTGTTTCTATTTTATCTTTCTGTTTGTCTCTCAAAGATTTTATGGTTATGTTTTTCATAATTTATTATTAAAAATTTTAATGGATAAGTGCTTTAAGGTTATAATTTTAAATAATTTTCCAATTTCCAGTTAAAAAAGTTATACACAAAAAAGTTATAAAAAAGAGAGAATTTAAAATTACAACTTTTTTTGAAAGATTGTTTCTAAGATAGTCTCTTAAAATATTCCAGCAGGAATAATACACTAATAAAACAATCGCGCCTACTGTTAAATGATTAGCAGGCCAAAAACTTATCACCCAAACTAATTCTACTACAATAAGACTAAATAGAAAAGAGTAAAAAACAAATGTTTTGTTTTTTGAAGAGTCGAGATACAACTCATGCGCTTTACTTTTTAAAAAGTTTATTTTTGTTAGGTATATTGTTGAAAAGAATGTAGTTATAAAAATTAATATTAAAATTATCCATAGCGATAAAATAAGGTCAATATAGATATTATAGATTCCACTTGATATTAAAAAAATAGAAATTAAAATTATAACTTGGTTTAAATTAAATCCAGAATCAAGCACTTTAAATTTTACCTTTTCTTTCTCTAGCCATTTTTCTTGTTGAATAAAAAATCTATATAATCCAATAAGTACTAACGCAAATATAAGAGAAGAGGCTACTATATATAATTGCTGGAAACTGTTTTCTTCTAGTGTCATTAAAAACAAAACACTTCCTGTTGTCCAAAGCATAATTAGTATAATTGGTAGGAACTTGTATTTTGTTACCCAGAAAGCGCTTAAAACTGAGATTAAGAATAAAGTAATTAATGAGGCGTACGATAATCCAAAGCTTTTAAAGAAAAACTCCATCATCACAAAAAAAATAAAAGATAAAGTAATAAGTTTTATGTATTTTTTTATTTTCATTTTTATTAAAGACTAAATTGTTTCTATAATTGTCCCAAGACCTTTTTGTCCGCTTAAAGACTTTTTTAAAATATTCGGTTTTGAAATGTTTATTATTTCAGATTCAATGTCGTATTTTGTAAGTTTAATAAGTTCATTAACTTTCCCTTTCATTCCATTGGTTACATCAGTAGATAAAGATTGTCCCAGTAACAAACTTTTTATATTATTGCTATTTACTTTTTTTATTAATTTTGCGTTTTTATTAATTTTCGGATCAGACTCAAAAATACCGTCTAAATCCGTTCCAATAATTACTTTTTTAGCGCGCAGTTTTTTAGAAAGATAATATACTATTTGATCTCCTGATAATATACTGAATTTAAGTTTGTCATCAATTAAAATATCTCCATATAAAACAGGGACAAGGTCAAGAGAAATATATTTTTCAAGTATCGTTAGGTTAGAGTCTAAAAGTATTCGCTTATTTAATCTCCATGCTGATGATTGTTGAAAAGTGACTGTAAACAACCCCTTTCCATTAAGCGATTTTTCGATCTCTGAATTTAGCCTTTTTAAGTTTTGGCGCAGTTTGGAGATAGCTTTGATTTGAGATTTGTTTTTATACCCCTTGTTTAAATCAAATTTGTTTGCTATTTTATGTCCAAATACTCCTGCTCCGTGAATTATTATTAAAGAAAATTTATTTCTTTTTCTGGCTTGCGCAATTTCAGTTGAAATTCTTTCAAGATCCTTGCGTCTAATTTTCTCTTGATCATTCTTTTTATCAGTGACTACAGATCCACCAATTTTTAAAATAATAAGGTTTTTTTTAGACATTATTTTTATTTTTTAAATACAATTTTTTCTTTTTCAATATCAATTTTAATAGTATCACCATCTTTTATTTTTTCTTCAATTATTTCCAAAGCTAGTTCGTCAAGTATTTCATTTTGGATAACTCTTTTAAGCGGTCTTGCTCCGAATGATGGATCGTAACCTCGTTTTGCAATCAATTTTTTTGCTCCCTCACTAACTTTAATTTTTATATTTTTTTTCAAAAGCCTTTTTGCTATAATCTCCAATTGCAAATCAACAATTTGCGCTATTTCTTCCTGGGAAAGTGGATGAAAAACAACTATTTCATCAATTCTATTTAGAAATTCTGGCTTAAAATAATTTTTCAATTCTGATTTTATTTTATTTTCAAACTTCTTTTCTTTCGCGGTCTTTGATGATGAATGTTCCTGAATAACCTCATTGCCGATATTTGAAGTCATTATGATGATTGTATTTTTAAAATTAACAACTCTTCCTTTTGCGTCGGTTAGTCTTCCATCGTCTAATATTTGTAAGAAAACATTAAAAATTTCAGGATGCGCTTTTTCAATTTCATCAAAAAGAATAACTGAATATGGTTTTCTTCTAACAAGCTCAGTAAGCTGTCCGCCTTCTTCAAAACCGACATAGCCGGGAGGAGATCCAATCATTTTTGAAACAGCGTGATGTTCCATATATTCGCTCATATCTATTCTAATTACAGCTTCTTCAGAGTCAAACATAAATTCTGCCAATGCTTTTGCTAGTTCTGTTTTTCCGACACCAGTGGGTCCCATAAAGATAAACGATCCAATTGGTTTATCTTCTTCTGCAACCCCTGCTCTATTTCTTCTGACTGCGTTTGAAACGATTTTTATTGCCGCAACTTGTCCAACAACTCTTTTTGCAATATTTTTTTCCATTTGAGCAAGTCTTTTTGATTCTTCTTTCATCATTTTTATTGCTGGTATTCCAGTCCAGCGAGAAACGACTTTTGCAATATCTTCTTCAGAGACCTCTTCTTTTAATATCGGACGGTTACCTTGAATTTTAGTAAGTCTTTTCTGTTCGTTTTTGATTTTTTGCGTTAATTCTGGAATTTTGCCGTATCTAATTTCTGCTACTTTTTGTAGTTCCGCGTTTCTTTCAGAAATCTCAGCTTCTTGTTTTAATTTTTCAATTTCTCTTTTTGAATTTCTAATTTTTGAAATTATTTCTTTTTCGTTTTTCCATTGAATTTCTAAGTCCTTGCTTTTTTCTTTTAAATCTGCAATTGTTTTTTCAAGTTCCTTTAACCTTTCTTTTGACTCTCTATCTTTTTCTTTTTTAAGAGCCTTTTTTTCAATTTCAAATCTACGAATTTCTCTTTTTGCTTTGTCTAATTCTGTAGGCATACTATCAATTTCCATCCGAAGCGCTGACGCGGCTTCGTCTACAAGGTCAACTGCTTTGTCTGGAAGAAATCTATCAGAGACATATCGAGAAGAAAGTGTTGCAGCTGCCACCAAAGCTGAATCTGTAATACGGACCCCGTGATGAACTTCGTATTTCTCTTTTATTCCGCGTAGAATTGAAATTGTATCCTCTTGACTTGGCTCATCAACATAAACTGGTTGAAATCTTCGTTCCAGGGCCGCGTCTTTTTCAATATATTTTTGATATTCTTTTAGGGTTGTTGCTCCTATTGTGTGTAATTTCCCTCTTGCTAGTAATGGTTTAAGCATATTAGAGGCGTCCATTGAGCCTTCTGATGCTCCTGCTCCAACAAGAGTATGAAGTTCGTCAATAAAAAGTATAATTTTTCCAGAAGATTGTTCAACTTCTTTAAGGACTGCCTTAAGTCTTTCTTCAAATTCACCTCTAAATTTTGTTCCTGCAATTAGCGAGCCGAGGTCAAGAGAAACAAGCTCTTTATTTTTTAATGATTCTGGGATATCTCCTGTCACTATTCTTTGAGCGAGTCCCTCAACAATTGCAGTTTTTCCAGTTCCGGCTTCTCCTATTAAAACAGGATTATTTTTTGTTCTTCTTGAAATAACTTGCATTACTCTTCTAATTTCCTCATCTCTGCCAATAACTGGATCAAGTTTTTCTTCTTTTGCTAATTTTGTAAGGTTTTGCGCGTATTTTTCAAGAACTTGAAACTTACTTTCCGGTTCTGTGTCAGTAACCCTCTGTGATCCTCTTACTTCTGCAAGAACTTTTAAAATATTTTCATAAGTTACCTCAAATTTATTAAGTAGGTTTTTTGTAAGTCCGCTTATTTCTGTCATTGAAAGAAGAATATGCTCTGTGCTTATAAAATCATCTTTTAGTTTGCGCGCTTCTTTCTCTGAATTTTCAAGAACCTGTCCAAGATACGGAGTTAAATAGATTTGTCCTGTTTCCTGAGGATGTCCTTGAATTTTTGGAATTTTTTTTATTTCTGTATCAATTTCAGTTTCCAAAAGATTTGTTTGAACATTAAGCTTATTAAAGATAGACAAAACAACACCGTCTTTTTGTCTGGTAAGTATAAAAAGAAGGTGTAAGGTGTCAATTTGTTGTTGATTATATTCAGAAGCAATTGCTTGCGCCTGCGCAAGCGCTTCTTGTGATTTAGTTGTAAATCTATTTTGATTTAACATATAGTTATATTATTAAATTGTTAAATTGTTAAATTGTTATATAATTTTCTGGTTTTGTTGTTTTGTTGGTTTTGTTGGCTCCATACTCCGTGTGGAGCCTCTTGTGATTTCATAGAGAATTATTTTGTTGGCTCCATACTCCGTGTGGAGCCTCTTGTGATTTCATAGAGAATTATTTTGTTGGCTCCATACTTCGTGTGGAGCCTCTTGTGATTTCATAGAGAATTTCTAAACAATCAAAAACAATTTAACAATTTAACAATGTATCTATATTTTATCTTTTTAAGTCAAAAAAGTCAAAAAAATAGAATGTCATTTTCGTTCTGATGACATTCTTTTTCCAAACTATATTTTTTTATTTTCTTCCTCTTCGTCTTGGTTTGCAAAAAGTGATCCTGAAGTTATTTCATGTACAACTTTAAAGAAATCTTCTTTGCGCAACCATTTATCTAAAACTCCTTGGAATACAAATCCTGTTGCTGGAGTTGGTGATGATGAAGCTAAAACGTTTCTTTTATCTTTATCGCCGTCGTTTACGCTTAGAACATATATTTTCACTGAACAATTTTTCTTGGTCTCTTCGTTATGTTTAATTTTTCGAAGCGCTTCTTCTAAAGATTCTTTTGTTTCTGCATCTTCTGTAATGGTTATTAAAGAAGATATTATTGTTTTGTGATTTTCTCTCATTTCGTCACGAACAGAAGAAATCCCGAATAGATCATCTACAGATACAGAATCAGCTCTAAAAGCATTAGTATTCTTTTCAATAATATTCTCAGTAAATCTTCTAATACCTCTAGTTACAACGATAATAAAAGAATTTTTGTCAGAATATCTTTTATTGCCGAAAACATTTATTATAACTCCCAATGTTAGAATAATTGCAATTAATATTTGCAAATTTAAAAATGGCAAAAATTTCATAATTCCAGATGATATGAAACCAACTATTCCCATTATCAAACCAAGAGAAAGAAATGTTACTGTTCCTGCTATTGCAATTTTTTTTGCAATAAGAATCCACGAATTTATTAAACTCATTATCTAAAACCTCCTTTATTTGTAATGAACAAATTTCTATGCTAATTTATTAGCAAATTAAAGTCCATTTTTTAAAAATCCACATTTTTTATTTCAAAGTTAGGACTTTCTCACTTTAATTAAATATTTACACAGACAGAGACTTAGCCTCTCCACGCTGATTTTATTATTACGGCTTATCTTTATATAGAAAGGAATACTTTAAATAAAAGATAATCGTATAGAGGCTAAGCCTCT
>JAYEKL010000091.1:0-1806 GCA_034660995.1 Patescibacteria group bacterium
TTGCAATCCGCATCTGTTTCGCAAGTTCCAAACTCTGGTTTTTCTCTAATTTTCATCAATATAAAAACTGATGAAATAAGCAGTATCAAAATTCCAATTGTAATTAAAATTTTTTTGTTCATCATAAATTAATCAACTCCTTTTTTTGATAAAATTAATATTCTTGAGCCATAAGCAGGGACAGATATCTGGAAGTTGTTTGGGTCTGCGACCATAAAAGTTTCGCCCGAGAGTTCGTCTTTAATTACTGCATTATCCTCAAATAGTGTATTTAAAATAGATGTAATCGGTTTATCATTAACATTAACAACAACAGTCGCAGATTCTTTTTCATCCCATCTATTGTATGCTATTAATCCTTTTGTCTTTGGCGAAATTAATGCATTTTCGATATTGTCGCTTTGTAGAGAAGTGTGTTCTTTTTTGATTTTTATTGTTTTTTTATACCATTCCTCTAAAACATCACCATCCCATCCAAAAATCTTTTCTGAAACCTCTTGCTGTGGAGGAAGTTGATATGTGCCTATCCAGAGAATGTTTCCCGGGGCAGTAACTGTTAAAGTGATATAGTTCCCGGCAACTTTTGGTTTGAGGAGATCTATAAATGTGAGTGACTCCACCCACATATTTACAAATCTGGCTGTCTTTGTGTGTTTGGCATCAAGTTGGCGTTCTAATTCAAAATAATCATTATAATCTTCGGAATAATCAAAAGCAATGGATTCCTCTGTAAGTTTTAAAATCTTTCTGAACTGATAATTTAATACAAAATCATGATATTTTCCAAGAGTTCTGTCCACTGCAGGATTGCCCATAATAAATTGCATAAGGCTGGCTTTTCCTTTTAAAGCCTTGATAATATCGGATTCGGGAATATCGCGTGCGGTTTTGTAACTCATTTCTCCAGAAAATGTAATATCTCTCCCAACTTCATTTTCCATCTGCTCAATTTTTGTTTTCATAGCAACTATGAGCGGTTCCGGACTGTAATATCCATCAACCGGCGTTAAACATTCATACCCTTCAATAGCGCCATGTATGTCGGTTAACTCTCTTATTCGTAAGTCGCAATATGCCATGCCTGCGGAGTCAATGTAAATTCCATCTACTCCCCATTGTTCTATCCAATGAGGTATTATGGTTTCTGTCACATAATTTATTAAACCGGGGTGAGCTTTATTCACAACATAACCATAGCCTGAAATATCCCACGGCCAAAAAATGGCTGGTTTTCCATATATGCTTTCTAATATCCACTCGGGATGATTATCATAGATAAAATTTCCGGGATTTGTAACAGTAACCTGTAATTGAGCTATGACTTTCATATCTAAAGAATGAGCTGTTTCTACCATATGTAAAAATTCCTGCTCAGACCCTCTATCCGGATCAGGTATAAGGTAATTTGTTATGTGCTTAGAATGAGTTACATCCAGTTGGATTTCGCCGTTTTCTGTAAGCGCTGTTATCGTATCGGGTGAACCTTCTCCCGGGACTGTGTGTTCATAAGGCGCCCAGATAAAAATTGCATTAACACCAGTATCTTTAAGTTTAGGAAGAGAGAGTTCAACCTCTTTCCATGTTGGCTTTGGTATGTTAAAACGTTGGCTTTTTTCCTGCGGGATGCCTGCTATTACGAGTATATCTTTTTTTTTATCTAATAATTGCTCCCCCTCCATCGGGCAAACGCATTTTCCATTGTCACAATAAGCTCCAACACACCTTACAAGTTTGCAATCCGCATCTGTTTCGCAAGTTCCAAACTCTGGTTTTTCTCTAATTTTCATCAATATAAAAACTGATGAA
>JAYEKL010000092.1:0-1806 GCA_034660995.1 Patescibacteria group bacterium
TCGCCCCAAGATCCATAAAAAGTTCAAGCACCTGGTCGTGAGCAGTTTCAGGATTTGCAGCGGGCTTATCTATCTTATTAAGAACAACGATTGGTTTCAATCCAAGTTCTAAAGATTTTTTTAGGACAAACTTTGTCTGTGGCATCGGACCTTCCTGCGCGTCAACAATCAAAAGAACACTGTCAATTGATCGTAAAACTCGCTCTACTTCAGATCCAAAATCCGCGTGTCCAGGAGTGTCTACAATATTTACTTTTGTTCCCTTGTAAAAAAGTGAAGCATTCTTTGAATAAATTGTGATCCCTCGTTCTAGTTCAAGATCATCATTATCCATACTTACTGATTCATCATTCACCATTCCAGTTTGACGCATCAACGCATCTGTCAAAGTTGTTTTTCCATGATCAACATGAGCAATAATCGCAATATTTCTGATTTCCATAAAATTAATAATAAATAATTTATCAAAATAAAAAGGTTGGATGGTATCCATCCGCCTTTTATTATACAAGCATAAAAGTTTAATATGCTGTAGTTTAGCAATATATCTTACTTTTGTCAAGTGGAGGGTTGGGAATTAGCAGGGTTGGGAATTAGGAATTGGGAGTTAGAATATTAGGTTGCTAGAACGCGTTGTTGTCATTTCGAATCCCGAAGAATTGTCATCTTGAACGACGATAGAAGTCGAAAGATCTGTAAATGGGTAAAATGGTTTGTTAAAAACAGACTAGCTTGAAAACAGAATTATAGTGTGCTTGCAGATCTCTCCATTCCGCTATCGCTCCAGTCGAGATGACAACTACGCGTTCCTAACTCCTAATTCCTAACCCCTACCCCCCCTAAAAAACTAATTTCTCTTTCTCTTGACAAATTGTGAAAAATGATTATAATACTGATATAATGCCGATTTTTCTATTTTTACTAAATAGGCTCTGTTGATTTTCTTATAATTCCACTCTCAAGAATGGAACAATAGGGCAACATATAATTATGTAATATGCATCCAAAAGGTCGGTAAATTAGCGATATTCTAATCGAACTATATATTTTGCAAATCTCTCTCCTCACTATTATATAAAAATAATAGTAAGTGAAATCTGTAGTTCGTATCATTTAGAAGTTGCTAGTTTCCGGCCTTTTGGATTTTTGAAAGTTTTTAGGATTTGTTTATTTTCTTATAATTCCCCTCTAGAGAGGGGGTTGGGGGTGTGTTAAAAAGCTTATCCAATTAACTTAATCCTACATATTTTTCTTTAAAACAAAAAAACACTAAGGAGGATAAAAATTGAAAGCTTTTGAATTTATTGCAAAATATTCAGAAAAAGCATATATAGCGCTTGTTATAAAAGAAATAACAGCGCTAACAATAAAATCACTTTGCTATATAGAAATAAGATCAGCTGAGATTATTGAAGAGATAAACCGTTTCGACGAACAAACTTTAGACGCAATAGCAACCATGATATCAGACTCAAAAACAAATAAAATAAAAGAGGGAATCAAAACATTGGAAGAGAAACTAGATAACGACATTAATAGAAAGGGCAGACAATATCATTTATCAAAAGGAGAGAAAACATATATTTTTGTAAGAATAGACAAACTAAAATGTGAATTGAAAAAAATCTCTTGAAAAGGAGATTTATTTTTTATTGTTGTCTTGGGATGTTTTAATGTATAATGGAGTTAGGAGTTAGGAGTTAGGGGTTAAGGTTCGTATGAAACCGATGTGATTATTTGTCTTTGTTTGTTAAACTGGTAGAATAGATATTAGTTTTATTAATCTAATCTATCAGTCATATGAAT
>JAYEKL010000093.1:0-9199 GCA_034660995.1 Patescibacteria group bacterium
CATATACTGGTTGTACCGTACCTTCAGCTTTGAAGCCTCCTAATTGTAGCGATGATGGTAGTTATACACTTAATATTTCTTCTAATGGCGATGCATATGTCGTTCATGCTGATTTATGCGCTGGAACAAATGACTGGTGTGTTGACAGCGAAGGAATATCAAGAAATCCTAGTGCCGCAGTTGGAGCTAGTGATACTGCATGTGGTTCGTAGATTATAAAACCATTCAAAGCTAAAATAAAAAAGAGTAAGTTTTTTGATTTACTCTTTTTTGATTATTTGATATAATTTATATGTATGAAAATATTTAAATCTATATTAAAAATAGAATCTGTAATTCTAATTGCAATAGCGGTAATTGGATATTTTTACATATCAATTGAGAATGAAATGAATCCAATTTTTAACTTTAGCGTTGATGAAGGATTATGGATAAGAAGATCTTATAACTATATAATTTTTTTAAAAAGCTTTGATTTTGTTTCAGCATTGCAAACAATTCATCCTGGGATAACCGTAATGCTTTTTTCAGGCATATCTTTGCATTTTGTAGATTATTTATTTGGTATTAATGATTTTTATAAGAATTATTTTTCGGATCTATATAAAATATCTTTTTCAGCTCCAATAATAATGTTTATGATTGTGTTTTTTTTTACTTTTTATAAAATATTAAGAAAGCTAAAATTTAATTATATAATTTCTTATATAATTTTAATATTTTTTTCAATAAAAGTATTTTATATAACAAACACAACTCCAACTGACAAATATCTTTCTATGTCGCTACTATTAAGTTTTGGATTGTTGTTAATCTATGTAAACAAAGGATATAAAAACAGAAAATATTTATATTTAGCATCTTTTTTTGCGGCATTTGCCATTCTTAGTAAAATGTCCGGTTTTATCTTATTACCATATTCAATATTTATTTTATTTTATTATTCTGCTCTGACAGAAAAAAATTATTATAAAATAATTGGAGATTCTTTTAAATATTTGATGTTTTTTGTTTTGTCCGCGGTATTAATATTTCCCGGTTTTTTGTTCAGTCCTTTTAGTAGTGTTAATAAAATTTTAAATACTGGAAATAACTTTTTAGTTTCAGGGCTTGGCAGTTCTGAAGTACATTTTACAGTTTCACAAAAAATAGTGGAATATTTTGGATTTTTTTTAATTGGTGGCTATAATGCAATTATAACAGGATTTTTGATGGTGTTTATAATATTTTTTGCGCCCAAGTATTTTAAACGAGGTTTGAAAAATGATTATTCTGAGCAAAACTTATACTATAAAAATATTTTAATCTTATTTTCATTCGCTCTCATTTATTTTATTTTCGTTATATTTTTTGCCAGTAGTATATTTTACAGATATTTAACACCCTCATTAATGATATTTGATATTGTCGCCGCAATTGGATTTTATGAGATTATTAAGTGGTATAAAAATAAATTTGCTTCAAAATCAAATATTAATAAAATTGCAGTTCAATTTATAATAATTTTTTATATTTTCCAATTTTTTCAGTTGTATTTAATATCTCAATTTGTTGTTTTAATTAAAATTTAATGATTAAATATGAATAAGAAAATCTATTTAAAAGATAAAGGTTTTACTTTAATTGAACTTTTAGTAGTAATCGCAATTATTGGTATTTTAGCGTCGATTGTTCTAGCTGATTTAAACAAAGCAAGAAAAAGCGCGAAAGATGTGGTAATAAAAAACGCTATAACAGAAAGCGCGAAAATAGCAGAAATTTTTTTTGATGATACTGGTGATTATGATCTGATTTGTAATGAACCGCAATTTGTTGTAGGAGGGGTTATTGAAAATTCAATCGTAGAAAAAGGAGGGTCATTTTCTTGTGGTGATACTGTTAACGGTTATTGTTTTTCGGTAACACTTAATAATGGTGGAAGTGTTTGTGTGGACGGATATAGGGAATTAAAATATGGTTTTGAGTGTGATGCGACGGGCAATGATATTGTATGTAATTAAAATAAATTATATAGGGTCTGCTGATTTTCTTATAATTCCCATCTAGAGAGGGGGTTGGGGGTGTGTTAAAAATCTTGTTACACACCCTCTTGTCCCTCTCTTCGAAAATACGGGGCGTGGCAAGAGGGGAATGATCGGTAAAAATCACCAGCCCCTATAAAAGTTGTAATTCAAGGCATTTGTAAATATCCAATATCTAATTTCCTAATATTTTTCATTTATGCTTTTATTTTATATTATAATTTTTGTTTTTGGTCTTATAATTGGCAGCTTTTTAAATGTAGTTATTTTTAGATTGGAGAATGGAGAGAAAATAGTAAATGACAGATCAAAATGCTTGCATTGCAAGCATTTTTTGGGATGGTATGATTTAATTCCAGTTTTGAGTTTTATACTTTTGAAAAGAAAATGTCGATATTGTGGGCGTTCTATTTCTATTCAATATCCGTTAGTAGAATTAGGAACAGGAATTTTATTTATGATGATTATGATGATTATGAATTATGAATCAGGAATTATGAATCAGGAGTTACTTTCTACTTTTTACTTTCTACTCATTGCTTCAGCTTTAATTGTTATTTTTGTTTATGATCTAAAACATTATATTATCCCTGATAAAGTAATTTATCCGGCAATTGTCATAACTTTTATTTACAGGATGTTCGAAATTTTAAAATTTAATCATTCGGATTTGATTGGAATTTTAAACCAAATTTTATATCTTCTTTTTCCTGCTGTTTTGGCAGGAGGATTTTTTTATGCCATAGTTGTTATTACCAAGGGCAAGGGTATGGGCGGGGGTGATATAAAATTGGGATTTTTGATGGGATTAATACTTGGTTGGCCGTTAGTTTTAGTCGCTTTATTTCTATCTTTTATTATTGGATCAGTGGTTGGAATATTTTTAGTATTTGCTGGTAATAAAAAAATGAAAAGTATGATTCCATTCGGACCATTTTTGGTTCTTGGAACTTTTATATCATTGTTTTGGGGAGAAAGAATTATGAAATGGTATCTGAATCTATTACATTAAATTGTCAAATTGTCCTATTGTCAAATTGTCATTATGAATAAAAAATTCTTACAATTAAATGACATTTCCGCTTATAAAACATCTTTTGCTCTTTCAAATTATGTTTGGAATATAGCGATAAAGTGGAATTATTCTTTAAGAAAAACAGTCGGTGATCAATTTATTAGATCAGTAGATTCAATTTCGGCTAATATCGCGGAAGGATTTGGAAGATATAATAAAAAAGATAAAATTCGTTTTTATAGAATAAGTTTCGGGTCTTTGAGCGAATCATTGGATTGGAATGAAAAAGCAAAAGTTAGAAAACTTTTAAAAGATGATGAATACCGGTATATTTTCAAAGAATTAAAACAATTACAAAAAGACATAAACAATCTTATAAATTTTACTAATGAAAAACTGTCAATTTGACAATAGGACAATTTGACAATTATTGTATATAAATACAATCAATTTTTTATATGAATAAAGCAAAAGCAGCACAACGAATAAATAAACTTAAAAAAGAGATAAATCATCATCGCTATCTTTATCATGTTTTAGATAAACAGGAAATTTCTGATGCGGCGCTTGATTCATTAAAGCACGAGCTTGATAAGCTGGAATTTTTGTATCCAGAATTTATAACGCCAGATTCTCCAACGCAAAGAATTGGAGGGAAGCCATTGGATAAATTTGAGAAAGTTGATCACAAGGTTAGACAGTGGTCTTTTAATGATGCGTTTGAGAAAGAGGAAATTGTTGATTTTGAAAAAAGAGTAAAAAAAATTCTCATAGAAGGAGGGGAGAGTAATAATATTACTTTGGATTATACTTGCGAGCTTAAGATTGATGGTTTGCATGTTGTTTTAGAATATGAAAATGGGATTTTAAAAATTGGAGCGACAAGAGGAGATGGTAAGATTGGAGAAAATGTAACGCAGAATTTGAAAACGATTGAAAGTATCCCGCTTAAAATAGAAAAAAATATAAATATTATTGTTGAAGGAGAGGTGTTTATGTCAAAAGATGTTTTTGAAAAGTTGAATAAGAAGAGAATAAAAAAAGACGAACCTCCTTTTGCTAATCCGCGAAATGCCGCCGCTGGCGCCATTAGACAGCTTGATTCTAAGATTGTAAAAGAAAGAAAGCTGGATTGTTTTATTTATGATTTATCGTGGATGAAATCTTTCTTATCGGGAGGGTTAAATTTCCCCCCTGACAAGGGGGGTTGGGGGGGGTTGAAACTTCCAAAAACTCAGTCTGAAGAATTGAAATTATTAAAAAAATTAAAATTTAAAGTAAATAAATTTTGGAAATATTGTCAAAGCGTAGAAGAAATTTTTGAGTTCTATGACTATTGGAAGAAACATAAAGATAAGGAAAACTATTGGATAGACGGAGTTGTTGTAAAGCTGAACAATATTAACCGGCAAAAGAAAGTTGGACACACTGGAAAAGCTCCTCGTTGGGCGATTGCTTACAAATTTCCGGCAGAACAAACAACTACTATTGTTGAAGATATAAAAGTTCAGATTGGAAGAACAGGGGCATTAACGCCGGTAGCTCATTTAATACCTGTTAGTATTGCCGGTTCAACTGTTTCTAGGGCGACTCTTCATAATGAAGACGAAATAAAGCGACTAGATGTGAAAATTGGTGATACCGTGGTAATTCAAAAAGCAGGAGATATAATTCCTGAAATAGTAAGTGTTGTAAAAGGATTAAGAGATGGAAAAGAAAAAAAATTTACAATGCCTAAAAAATGTCCAAACTGTGGAATGGAAATTGTAAAACCAGAAGGAGAAGTAGCTTGTTATTGTTTAAACAAAAATTGTTTTGCGATTGAACTTAGAAGATTATCTCATTTTGTAAGTAAAAAAGCTTTTAATATAGATGGTTTTGGTCCGAATAAAATTAAGCAACTTGTGGATGAAGGAATTATTTCAAATTTTTCTGATATATTTGAGCTTAAAAAAGGTGATTTTGAATCATTGGAAAGATTTGCGGAAAAATCAACAGACAATTTAATCAAAGCGATTGAGGAAAGTAAGAAAATAACACTTGGAAAATTTATTTTTGCCTTAGGTATTAGACATGTTGGTGAAGAAACAGCGATACTATTAAGCAAAGAAATTATTAATTCAATGACAGTTTTCTCTAAGAGCGAACAACAGCGTCTTGGACAAAAAAAATGGAAAAATGGAAAAATGGGAAATTATTCAAATTCAAAAAGTGAACTTAAAAATGTTTTATGGTTGAATGTTTTGGCGAATTATTCTGTCGAGAATTTAGCAGAAATTAATGGAATTGGCGAAACAGTAGCTGAGAGCGTTGTTGATTATTTTTCTGATCAGAAAAATCTGGCAATAATAGATAAATTATTAAAACTAGGAGTAGAAATAAAAAATGAGACGAGTGTGTCTGAAATAGCAGTGACTCAAAAATTAAAAGGATTATCTTTTGTTTTAACTGGAACTATGAAGATTTTAAGTCGTGATATTGCCAAAGAAAAAATCCGTACTTTAGGAGGAAATATTTCTTCTTCAGTTTCTAAAAATACTAGTTATGTTGTTGTTGGAGAAAAGCCAGGGAGCAAACTTAAAAAAGCAGAAGAACTGGGAGTAAAGGTAATTAACGAGGATGAATTTTTAAAGATGATAGAATAAATATTGTTGTCTAATATCAATAATTATGCTATTTTTATAGTATAGTGGTATTACTTTAAATTTCCCTGTCATTCTGAATTTAGTTCAGAATCTACGGTATATTAAATCAAAATTAACCTACAAATCACAGACTAGTTGTAATAGTCAAAAGATCCTGAAACAAGTTCAGGATGACAGGTACGTATAGCGTAGTAGTCAAAAGATCCTGAATCCGCCAGCTGGCGGATCAGAGCCTGTTCTGAATTCAGTTCAGGAATGACATTGTTCAGAATGACAAATTGGTAAATTTAGAATATTATCACTGTATTTGACTATAACTTTTAAAAAAATGTCAAAAGATAAAAAAATATCATTAGAAGAAGTTGAACATATTGCTGAATTGGCAAGGATAAAGCTAACCAAAGAAGAAAAAGAAGAATTTTCCGATGAATTATCGGATATTTTGGGATACATAGAACAGTTACAAGAGGTAAATACAGACGGTGTAGAACCAGTGTCGCAGGTTACTGGTCTTGTTAATGTTTTAAAGGAAGATATTGTTAAAAATTGTGACGAAGATAGTAAAAAGAAAATTGTTGAGAACTTTCCGGAAGAGAAGGATGGGTATGTAAAGGTGAGGCAGGTGATGTGATATTATGTTAAATTGTCAAATTGTCCTATTGTCAAATTGTCATTATGAATAAAAAATTCTTACAATTAAATGACATTTCCGCTTATAAAACATCTTTTGCTCTTTCAAATTATGTTTGGAATATAGCGATAAAGTGGAATTATTCTTTAAGAAAAACAGTCGGTGATCAATTTATTAGATCAGTAGATTCAATTTCGGCTAATATCGCGGAAGGATTTGGAAGATATAATAAAAAAGATAAAATTCGTTTTTATAGAATAAGTTTCGGGTCTTTGAGCGAATCATTGGATTGGAATGAAAAAGCAAAAGTTAGAAAACTTTTAAAAGATGATGAATACCGGTATATTTTCAAAGAATTAAAACAATTACAAAAAGACATAAACAATCTTATAAATTTTACTAATGAAAAACTGTCAATTTGACAATAGGACAATTTGACAATATAGCAATAAATATGAATCTAAACGAATTAAATATCGCACAAGCTAGTATTGGCTTAAAAAATAAAGAATTCTCGTCTGTTGAATTGACTGAGGCTTGTTTTGGTAGGATAAAAAAAACTGATGATAAGATTAAATCCTTCATAACTATCACAGAAGATTTGGCAATCAAACAAGCAAAAGAAGCCGATAAAAAAATTAAGGTCAGAGAAGAGAATAATACTTTATTAGGAATTCCCTGCTCAATAAAAGATATTATTAATACTAAGGGAGTCTTAACTACGGCTGCTTCAAATATTTTGAAAAATTATATTCCTGCTTACAATGCGACTCTTATTTTAAAATTACATAAGCAGGGAATGGTAATGCTTGGGAAGGTGAATTGCGATGCTTTCGCGCATGGTGCTTCAACAGAAAATTCCGATTATTTTGTGACTCATAATCCATGGGACTTAGAAAGAGTTCCTGGAGGGTCGTCTGGTGGAAGCGCATCTTCTGTTGTGGTTAATCAATGTTTGTATTCAATTGGAACAGATGCTGGAGGATCAATACGTCAGCCTGCTGCTTTTTGTGGAGCTGTTGGTCTTAAGCCAACATATGGAAGAATTTCTCGTTACGGTTTGATTTCAATGACATCTTCAACTGATTGTCCGGGTATAATAACAAAAAATGTTGTGGATTCGGCGATTGTGCTTAAAGAAATTGCTGGTAAAGATAATCTTGATTCAACTTCTTCTAGTCATAAGATTGAAGACTATTCTAAACTTCTTAATAATGAAAATATAAAAGGGGTGAGTATTGGAATTCCAAAAGAATATTTTATAAAAGAGTTAGATGATGATGTAAAAGAATTAATTGAAACAGCAATCCAAAAGTTGAAAGATCTAGGCGCTAAAATTGTTGAAATTAGTTTGCCTCATACGAAATATGCTGTTCCAACTTATTATATTATTACTCCTTCGGAGATAAGTTCTAATCTTGCTAGATTTGATGGGATTAAATATGGATATTCAGAGATCAACAATCAACAATCAGCAATTAACGATTTGTTGGATGTTTATTTGGAGTCTAGGGGAAATGGTTTTGGAGGTGAAGCAAAAAGAAGAATAATGCTTGGAACTTATGCTTTGAGTAGTGGATATTATGATGCTTATTATTTGAAAGCCCAAAAAGTAAGAGCTTCAATAAAAAAAGATTTTGATGAAGTTTTTGAGAAAGTTGACATTATAATAGCTCCAACCACGCCCAATGTTGCTTTTAAAATAGGGGAACATAGCGCTAATCCTCTTGAGATGTATATGGAAGATATATTTTTGAGCGCTGTGAGTCTTGCCGGTCTTCCAGCTATTTCTATCCCGTGCGGGTTTGTAAAACCGAAAGGTGGAAAAACAGAAATGCCAGTTGGTATGCAAATTATCGGAAAAGCTTTTGACGAGTCTGGAATTCTGAAAGTAGCAAATGTTTATGAGAAAAATACAGAATGGAATAAGCGTCAGATACCAAGCGTCTAGTAAATTAAAATAAATTGTTCTATTGCTATATTGTTCTATTGTTAATGTTAGCAAAATATGAAAAAGAGATTTCTAAAACGGATTTAGCTGGTTCATAAAACTTGCAAACAAGAAACTAACAATGTAACAATTTAACAATATAGCAATAGAATTTTATGTTTGAAATAATACAATCTGCTCAAGCCGAAGAAATATTAGAAATCGGAAATCTGACAATAAGTGTTAGCTTGTGGCCGTATTTGTTTGCTATGATCAAGTATTTTCTAATTTTTATGACAATATTGTTTATAGTCGGAATAATTTTGATTTTATCAAGAGTAGAAGCAGAATTTAAAGTCAGGATAAATGAATCAGTAGAGAAGGCGATTGAGATGGGAAAGATTTCAAGAACTAAATCTCGAAAAGAATGGGAAGCTATTTTATATAAATTAAATTCTGATGATTCTCAAGATTACAAAAAAGCAGTTGTAAGCGCGGAAGAATTATTCAACAGAGTTTTGAAAATGGCAAATTTTTCTGGGAGTAATACAGAAGATAGATTAAGAATGGTTCCAGATAAGCAGTTGGAGTTTAAAGACGATATAATTTGGGCATATAAGCTTAAAAAAATGATTTCTGAAGATGAAAATTTTGAAGTTGAACACGAAGAAGCAAAAAGAGCTGTTTATATATTTGAAAGGACATTAAAAGAAATGAGAGTTTTTTAATTTATATTTAATTGTGGTATAATGATAATAAATTACATTGCTATATTGTTC
This sequence comes from Patescibacteria group bacterium, assembly GCA_034660995.1. GTDB lineage: Bacteria > Patescibacteriota > Minisyncoccia > JAHIHE01 > JAGLIN01 > JAYEKL01. The sequence continues at coordinate 9,022 of JAYEKL010000093.1, forward strand.
TATTGTTAAATTATCAATTTAACAATAGAACAATTTAACAATTTATGTTATGTCCTCAATAAATCTATTGCCGAAAAATATTATAGTTGAAAAAGATTCTGCTAGACAAAAAAGAGATATTTTTTTGATTTCATTTTTTATGTTGTTTATTTCTGTTGTTTCTTATGTTGTGATATAT
>JAYEKL010000094.1:0-9108 GCA_034660995.1 Patescibacteria group bacterium
TTAAATAACTATTAAATAATAATAATAATAATAATAATTATGAAATTTATATGTACCCAAGAAAATTTAAACAAAGCACTAGCTATTGTAGGAAAAATTACAAATAAAAATTCTACTCTTCCTATTCTTGATAATATTTTATTAAAAGTAAAAAAAGGTCAATTAAAATTAAGTTCAACAAATTTAGAAATTGGAGTTAATTATTGGGTAGGAGGTAAAGCTGAAGAAGATGGAGAAATAACAGTGCCAACAAAACTATTTGTTAATTTTATTTCTAATTTACCAAATGGAAATATTGAATTAAAATTAAGAGAAAATGTTCTTAATATAAAATGCAATAGATATAAAACAAATATAAAAGGGTTAGACGCAAAAGAATATCCATTAGCTCCTAAGCTAGAAGTAGATTTTATTTTTAAAGTAAAAAATACTGATTTTAAAAAAGCGCTTATTCAAATTTTTCCAGCAATTTCAAGTAGCGAATCAAGAATTGAAATAACAGGTGTTTTTATGAATTTATCTAAAATTAATAAGAATAAAGTAGTATTAGTTGCTACAGATAGTTATCGTCTAGCTGAAAAGAGCATAAATTTAGAAAAAAATAATGTGAATAAAGAAGCTAATAATATATTGGGTAATGTTAGTTCTGTAATTATTCCAAAAGACACGGTACAAGAACTTATAAGAAGTTTAGATGAAAGTGAAGAAATGATTGAAATAACAATTTCAGAAAATCAAATTTTATTTAGTTTTGGTTCGGCGAGTATAATTTCTCGTCTTATTGAAGGAAAATATCCTGATTATAAGCAAATTATACCAGATAAATTTGAATTACAGATAGCTATTAACAAAGATGAAATAATAAAAGGAATTAGGATTGCAAGTTTATTTTCAAGTATTTCAAATAATAGTATAGAATTTAAGTTATTAGCTGATTCAAAAAACTTAGAAATAAGTTCAGAAACAAGCGATCTGGGAAATAATAGCACAAAAATACCAGCTGAAAATGTAAATAAAAGTCTAAATATTTTATATAATCATAAATTTTTAACGGATGGATTTAATAGTCTTGAGGGAAACGAAGTCTTTTTAAAACTTAATAATGAAACCTTGCCAACAGTTTTAACTTCTGATGTGAATAAAGATTTTATATATGTTATTATGCCGACAAGATCTTAAAAGATTATAAATATAATCGTATATATACTTCTTTGCTAAAATAATTTCGTATAATACTCCGTAGTTTTGTGTAAAGTTTTATTTGATTCTAATTCATAAATTTTTTATTGTTATTAACAAGTTATAAACATGCTTCATTCTATAGGTGGAGATTTAAAAAAATCTATAAGTAAAGCTGGAATTAGCAGAGAGATTGAAGCATTTCAAATTTGTGAATATTGGCAAATAGTTATTGAAATTATATTTACCAAGGAAATCGCAAAAAAGTCTCAAGCAATCAAATATAGAAATGGCGCGCTTACAGTTGCTGTTTTAAGTTCCGTTTTAGCTCAAGAATTTAAGTTTAAAGAAGAAGAAATAAAAGAAGAAATGAATAAAAAAATAAGATATAACGCTGTAAAAAAAATTAGATTTGAGACATAATCTAAAAATAGATCTCTTGCGTAATTAATTTCGTAACGAAAGTAATTACGCAAGAGGTCCAATATAAGTAATTTTAATTATTAAACCAGAAATATGAATAAAGAATTTGGGATAGAGATGTCTCCATTAGAAGAAGATAAAGAATTTTTAGAGGAAAGAGGCAAAAGAAAATAAAAAGGGATAAAAATGTTCATAAGATAGAACATAAAGTGCTAGAAGAATTGGGGGAAGAAAGAGAGGGGTTAATAGGAAGATCATTAGATCAGCTTAATGAAAAATACGGAGAAGGCTGGCTTGAAAGAAGGGGAGAGTTTATAGTAGAGAGGTCTGACATAAATGAAGCAATAGAAGATATTGAAGAACAGGAAATAATTATAGCTGATATCGGGTCAGGAAAACAGCATATAAATGAAGCAATGATAAAAAATTCTTCAAAAGATATAAAAATATTAGGTTTTGACGAGTCTGATCGCGCTACTAAAGAAGTTTCTGAATCTGGTAAAGGGAATGTTGAATCATTTTATGCGATAGGAGAAAATTTACCAATAGCAGGTAATGAAGTTAATGTTGTTAAATTTGATTTTACCTTTCAAGAAGCAAATAATGAAATGACTGATAAGCTTTTTAAAGAAGCAAGAAGAGTTCTTAAAGATAATGGAAGGATAACTATTATAGACGAGTTGCCCCAAGAAAAATTTATTGATGAGCAAGCTACTGAAATCAAAAGTAAAACAAGAAATAGAAGATCTGTAAAATCAAATTTGCATAGTGAGGAAGAATGGAGGAATATTTTTGAAAAAAACGAATTAGAAGTTGAAAATTTTACAATATTTGGAGATGATGAGGAAAACGAAAAAGAACAATTTATTTCTTTTGTTTTAAAAAAAGCAGAAAATTAGATTAAAAATAAGATTAGTTTAGATAAATATAAAAAATCCAGTTCTGTTGAACTGGATTTTTTAGGTATTGACAGAAATGAAAATCGGAGTACAACGCGGAGTTAGATATGGAGGTGTTTAATAATGTTTTTAATAGAAGCTGTTGTTTTAGGAATTATGCTTGAGTTTGTAGTAATAGCCCTTGCATACAAGGAATCGCAGACAGAAGGAAAAAATCCATGGGCAACGGCTCTGCCATGCTGGAGAAAAACAGTAAGTTGGTTTCCAAAAGAGTTAACAGGATACCATGCTGGACTTGTATCGTATACGCTGACATTAATAGCGTTAGCAGTTACAGCTTGCATGTTTGTTCTAAAAATTTATGGGATTGAAACTCCCATAGAATTATTTGGAACCTTAGCTATGTTTTTGTTCAGCTTACTGATCTTGTTGTCCACTTTTGAGGATTTTATGTGGCATATTGTCAATTCGTATCAAGATAAATACGGACTCCATACTTTTATGGAGAAGAAATATCCCGCATTTAAAGGGATATTTATCTGGATTGTGCCGATTGATTATTTTTTTACTGTAGTGTTATCGCTTGGATTGACTTATTTAGTCGGTTTGGCGATAGAGTGGATAGTAATTGTTATTGTGCTGTTGTTTATGACAACAATAGCAGTAATGATAAGACAAAAATTTTTATAAACAAAGGAGGTAAAAAATAAACTAAATAACAACAATTGTGGTATAGCTCAAGCTTGCCACTCTTTTTTTATTTGCAAAACTGTTCATATTTACTATAATATAATCAGTTGATTAGACGAATTATAATGAATTTAACCGTTTGACAGATTATTAAATATATATTATCATTAATTTAGGTATTACGACTACATAAATTAATGATAATATATGAATTAACACTACTCATAATTATATGATTAAAAGACATTATAATTTAAAAAACCTAATACAAGAGCAAAAAGTGCTTGTAATTTATGGTCCGAGAAGAATAGGCAAAACTACCTTATTAACCGAATTTTTAGCTGAGACTAAATTAAAATACAAATTAGATTCAGGTGATAATCTTAAAACTCAGCAAATTTTGAGTTCGCAGGATTTTTCTTTGATAAAAAGATACGTGGCGGGATATAAATTAATCGCAATTGACGAAGCGCAGCAAATTCCCAACATTGGAATGGGATTGAAAATTTTAGTTGATCAAATTCCGGGAATAATAATTATTGTTACAGGATCATCATCTTTTGATTTGGCGCAAAAAATTGGTGAACCGCTAACGGGCAGGAAAAGAACTAAAATTCTGTATCCAATTTCTCAGATAGAATTATTGGAGCAATATAGTAAATTTGAACTAGAAGAAAAACTCGAAGAGTTTTTAGTCTTTGGATCATATCCGGAAGTTCTTACTACGGAAACTCGTTTGAAAAAAATTGAGGTTTTAGAAGAAACAGCTAATTCATATTTATTAAAAGATGTGCTGTCTTTAGAGCGGATTAAAAATTCTAAGCCATTGCTTGATTTGTTAAAATTAATCGCTTTTCAGGTTGGCAATGAAGTTTCTTTAAACGAGCTGGCGGTGCAGGTGAAATTAAATATTAAAACAATAGATCGCTATCTGGACATTTTGGAAAAAACTTTTGTGATTAAAAGAGTATATTCTTTTAGCCGCAATTTAAGGAAAGAATTAGCAAATAAATGTAAATATTATTTTTATGATAATGGAATCAGAAACGCAGTCATTTCGCAATTTAATGATTTAGCCGATCGAAACGACATTGGCGCGCTGTGGGAAAATTATCTGGTGATGGAACGGTTGAAAAAGCAAGCGTATGCGCCGATTTATGCCAACAACTATTTTTGGCGAACTTATGATCAAAAAGAAATTGATTGGGTGGAGGAAAGAGATGGAAAATTATTTGGCTATGAAATGAAGTGGGGAAATAAAAAATGTAAAGAGCCGAAACTTTGGAAAGAGACTTATGACAATGCGGAATTTAAAATAATTGATAAAGAAAATTATTTGGATTTTGTGACATAGAATTTAAGAAAATTCTAAACAAACAATAATGAGCAAGAATAAAAAAAATATTTATTTTTTTCTAACCTCCTTTTTTATCTGCGGGAGTTTTTTTGCGTTTGATAATTTTATTTTAGCAAATAATAATCTTGACCATCTTATCATCAGCGAAATTCAAATTGGCGGAGAAACGGTTTATGATGAGTTTATAGAACTGTATAATCCAAATAATTCAGAAATAAATCTTGCTGGCTGGGATTTAAAAAGAAAAACAGAAAGTGGAAATGAAAGTAATGTGTTAAATAATATTGAAGGCATAATACCAGCTCAAGGATATTTTTTGATTATTCCGCGAGCCAATTGTGGAGATAATAATAATGAAAATTGTTATAAAAAAACAGTTATTGGTAATGATGAATATACGACAAACAGTTTTTTTGCAAATAACAACACCGCTTTATTATATAATTGTGATGGTATTTTGGTTGATAAAGTTGGATGGGGCAGGGCGATGGATTTTGAAGGTGAGGTAATTAATTTAGATTTGGAAAATAATAAAAGTTTAGAAAGGAAAAATATAAATAATGTGTTTCAAGATTTAGATAATAATAAAAGTGATTTTATTTTGAGAGATAGTTCAGAGCCGCAGAATTCAAACAATGACGGGGATGATTCTGAGCAGGAAGGCTCCACTCAGGAGGATGGAGCCAACGGTGTAGGCAATCAAGATAGTGAAAATAATAACGACCAAGAAAATAACGAAGAAGAAAATAATAACGACGACGATGATGATGAGCAAGACGGCTCCACAGCCTTACAGGACAATGGAGCCAGCAACGGAGTTGATAATTTAACTTCTAAAATAATAATTACAGAGTTTTTACCGAATCCAGAAGATAGCGATAGAGATAATGAATTTATTGAGATATATAATAACAATGATATAAAAGTTAACTTAAGCGGATGGGTCTTAGAAGATAAAGTCGGCAGTATAAAAAAGTTTGTAATTCCAGATGATACCGAAATAAGTGTTGGAAAATATAAAGTGTTTTATAGCGATGAAACAAAGATAACTTTAAATAATTCAGGAGACGGCGTTATTTTAAAAGATGATAAAAATAATACTATAGATGAAACGCCAGTAAGTGATTCTGTGCGGGAAGAGCAAGCGTTTGCTTTAAGTGAAAACGGGAATTGGGCTTTGACTTTAAGACCGACACCAGGGAGGAAAAATATAATTAAAGCAGAAGAAAAAATTATTTCCCAAAAAACAAACGAGAAAAAAGATCCCGAATCCTTTAAGGATTCGGGATCTGATGAACAGGATTATGAAACTAGCGGAGAAACACACCCCAACCCCTCTCAAGAGGGGAATAATACTACACGGGACAATGGAGCCAACATTAGTTATGATTATTCAGACAGAATAGTCATTTCGGAAATTTATCCTAATCCTTTTGGCAGAGACAACAGAGAAGGCAATTATGAATGGGTAGAGCTATATAATAATTCTGGCGAAGACGTAAATTTAAGAGGTTGGCAAATTGATGATATTTTAAAGAAAGGAAGTAAAGCATATACAATAAAGGAAGACAAAATAATTCAGGCAAGAGGTTTTGCGGTTTTTGAAAATGTTCAAACAAAAATAATATTTAATAATTCTGGTGATGAAATTAATGTTCTTTGGCCTGATGGAGAAGTTGTTGATAGTTTGAGATATGGAAAAGCAAAAGAGGGAGTTTCGTATAATTGGACCCCTAGTTCTTGGGAATGGAGTAATAATATTACTCCAGGAAATAATAATAGAACTGAAACGCTTACGGTAAAAAGTGAATTAGAAAAAAATAATCTAAAAGAACATATTGTTTTGGACGAGAAGAGCGAGGATGATTTAAGTGAAAACGAAGATATAGAGCTTGATTATGTTGAAGCTAATATAAAAGATATTAAGCATTTTACAAAATATTCAAGAGTAAAAGTTTCTGGAATTGTTTCTACTCCCCCTGGAATATTTGCTGATAACACCTTCTATTTATTAGGAAGTGGAATTCAAGTTTATAGTTATGAAGTAAAAATTCCAAAAATTGAATTAGGAGATAAAATTGAAATAATTGGCAGAGTCTCAGAAGTTGGCGGAGAAAAAAGAATTTTATTTGATAGCAAGGAAGATCTAAAGATTATTAGCCATGATAATTTGGTTGCTTCTAAATTAATTTTAACTGGAGATATAAATGAATCTATGGAAGGATATTTAGCTATGATAGAAGGAAAAGTTTCTCAAATAAAAAAGGATGTATTTTTTCTTGATGATGGGAGTGGAGAAATTAAAGTTTATATTAAACCACAGACAAATATTGAAAAACCAGAAATAAAAGTTGGAGATTGGATGGTGGTTATTGGGCAAGTAAGTCAAACATCTGCTGGCTATAGGATTTTACCGAGATTTCAGGGAGACATAAAATTAAGTCAAGTTTCTGGAGCAGCAAAAGCATCCCAAGCTTCTAGTGACCAGCAAGCTTCCAAAAAAAATAAAAGAAATAATTTTCTTTTATATGGTATAATAAGTATAATAGGATTAGTAATTTTAATTGATTGGATTAGAATTAGAATAAAAAAATAATTAATTAAATTTTAACTAAAAAACTATGAAAAAACTGTACAACACAAGCGGGCATATCAAGCTTAACTTAATTGAAAAAGCTCTTCGGGAGGCTAAGAGAGAAGGAGATCTCCCCAATGTTCCTTCTTCTGACATAAAGCACTTTATAGAAAGTCTTGAGGAAGAAATTGAAAACTTTCCAAAAGTCGGAAAACAAATAAATAAAAAAGAAATGGAGTTTTTGTTTAAACAAATGTTGCGTAATAAAACTGATAAAATTACAGACAAAGAACTTAGGATTATCGGGGAAATTATTTTAGACAAGGATTTTGAAATTGGATAATATAAGTTTTTGTAATTTATAATTTAAAAATATGGCTAGTAATATTATATTAAATCAAGTTGAAGAAATATTAAAAGACGCAAAAGAAAAAGGTGATCTTCCAATTGATTATTCTAAAATCAAAAGATTTGCAAGCGCGTTAAAAGAGGCGTCTGAATCAAAGTTTCAAATTGCAAAATATGAGCTAAAAGATCTAATGCAGGAAATTCACGGAGAATGTAATATCTCAAGTAAGGATTTTGAAATAATTGAGAGGATTCTTAGTAATTAGGGTCTGCTGATTTTCTTATAATTCCCTTCTAGAGAGGGGGGTTGGGGGTGTGTTAAAAAGCTTATTATACACCTCTTGCCTCTCTCAAGAGGGGAATGATCGAGTTCCTAACTAAATCTCACTTAAGCTTTTCTTATTCTTGGCGTAGTATAGTTTATAGATTTCTCACCCTATCGGGATTCGAAATGATAATAACGAAAGTTTGTTATCTCAAAGGAATGTGTGGCTGTCATATAAAGGAATGCGTAGATGTCATCTCGACTGAAGCGATAGCGGAATGGAGAGATTTGTAAACACGCTATAATTTTGTTTTCAAGCTAGTCTGTTTTTAACAAACCATTTCACCCGCTTACAGATCTTTCGGCTCCTATCGTCGCTCAAGATGACAATTTATATAGCTTACAGGTTTCTCACTCTATCGGGATTCGAAATGACAACTTTGATATTATATCTAAGAACAGAAAGAAAAATTCTATTTGAGATTTATTTCTCAATATTATACAATTACAGTATGATTATCAAAAATATAAAAAAACAAACATATATTTTATTGTTAATTATTTTCTTTGGTTTTTATTTATTTTCTCAAAATGTTATTGATGGTGAAGTAAGAGAAATTTCTCAAGCGTGTATTAAAAATAAATGTTTTAAAGTAGAAACAGCAGTTACGGCGCAAGAGCAAAAAATGGGACTAATGAATAGAGAATTTTTAGCATTAGATAGCGGAATGCTTTTTGTATTTGAAAAAGAAGATATTCATAATTTTTGGATGAAAAATACTTTAATTCCTTTGGACATAATTTGGATTGATAAGGATAATAAAGTAATTTTTATAAAAGAAAATGCTGAACCTTGTAAAACTGAAAAATGTGAATTATTTGAACCTGATAAGAAATCGAAGTATGTACTGGAAATAAACGGAGGGTTGGCAGAGAAAATAGGGTTTAAGATTGGGGATGAAGTGGAATATAGATAATAGAAATTGCGTAGCTGTCTGAATAATATCATTTTGAATCTGTTCGGCTATTATTTAAGATAGGTTTTAGTTTAGAAATGACAAAAAGTCGGAAATTAAAAAATATTCTTGTAATTTAATTTAACTATTATTATGGAAAAAGATAATAAAAATTTTAAAGAGTTCACTAATTGTTATGAATTGTCAAAAACTTTGCGGTTTGAGTTGAAGCCAACAAGAAAAACGGAAGAAATGTTGAAAGATAACGGAGTTTTTGAGAAAGATGAGTTAATTCAAAAAAAGTATACAGAAACAAAAAAATATTTTGATAGATTGCATCGTGAATTTGTTAAAGATGCTTTACAAGATGTAGGACTGTCTGGGTTGGATAATTATAAAAATGCGCTAAATGGTGT
>JAYEKL010000095.1:0-3401 GCA_034660995.1 Patescibacteria group bacterium
TAACTAAAGGAATTATGAATGTAGAATATAAGAATGCCGTAATTTGTTGGCAGATAAAAATAAAATATAAATTTAACGCTTATGAACAAAATTTTTCAAAACAAAACTTTATCAAAATCAATTCAAATCTTTTTGGTTTGTCTGGTTGTTTTATTGTTGCCAAAATCTCTAGTTCAGGCAAACACTTGGATAGAAAAAGATTCTATGACAGCCTCGCGAATACATTTTGACGCAACAGTGGTAGATGGTAAAATTTATGCCATTGGAGGAGTAACGAATACAGGACCAGGAATTCCAGAGTTGGAAGAATATGATCCAGGGAAAGATTCTTGGACAAATGGAACGTTGTTAGGCACTAAACAATACGGACGAGCTGTCGTCGCGTTAGATAATGAAGTTTATGCTATGGGAGGATATGCTTATACGTGTCATGCTTCAACAAAGGTAGTGGAAAAATATGACCCCGCTACAGGCATTTGGACAGCAAAACCTTCTATGAATGACGAACGAACTTTGTTTGCTGCCGTCGCGTTAGATAATGAAATCTATGCTATTGGAGGATCTACTGATACTATTACATTATCAACAATGGAAAAATATAACCCTGATACAGGCAATTGGACATACGAAACACCTATGCAAACTGCGCGACAGGGACACGCTGCTGTTGTGGTAAATAATGGAATTTATGATGAAATTTATGTCATTGGAGGATCTGATTGTGACGATCTAACTTTATCAACAATGGAAAAATATGACCCCGCTACAGGCATTTGGACATACGAAACACCTATGCCAACTGCGCGATGGAGACACGATGCTGTTACGGTAAATGGTAAAATTTATGTTATTGGAGGAAATTCTGCTGGCGGTTCTTATCTCTCAACAGTGGAAAAATATGACCCCGCTACAGGCATTTGGACAGCAGAACCTTCTATGAATAACACACATTCAGGACTCGCCGCCGTAAAAATAAATAATAAAATCTATGCTATGGGAGGATTTGGCAGTAGTCTCGGTAAAAAAATGGAAGAATTTTCTGTTCCTATCCCTCCTCCTACCTGCGACTCTTTTATCGCTAATTCGACTCCAATTAATCTAGGCGGTTCCTCAAATTTAGCTTGGAAAACAACAAATGCGATCAGCGTGTCTATTGATAACGGAGTAGCCAGTACAGCGCTTGATGGGAATGAGAATGTTTCTCCTGCCTCCACTACCACTTACACTTTAACGGCGACTAACGTTAGTGGAGAAACAGATAGTTGTTCGGTGACGGTGGAAATAAATCCTCCCACCTGCGACATTTTTACCGCCAATCCGAGTCCAATTAACATAGGTGATCCTTCAAAGTTAGCTTGGGAAACAACAAATGCAACTAGCGCTGAGATTACTAACGATATAGATAGCTCGTCTATTTCCGCTGCTATTCCTGACAGTGATATGGATGTTTATCCCGCCGAAACAACCATCTACACTCTGACAGTTACCAATGATGACGGGGATTCAGCAACTTGTTTAGCGACAGTGAATGTTTCGTCCTCATCGTCACCACCTACACCACCTAGCGGTGGAAGCGGACATATGGAATTGCATTATTTTGATAAAGATGTCGTAAAAGTTTTAAACGATGCTTCACTGTTTCTTTTGGGAATTGTTGGAAAATTAGTCCTTCTTTTTCTTATATATGGCGGAGTTCGTTATATAACATCAAGCGCTGATCCTCAAAAACATGAGAGCGCGAGAAAGATAATTGCTTATTCTATACTTGGACTTATTTTTATTTTGGTGTCGTATGCTATGATTTTTGCTATTAGTAAAATCTGCTATTAGCGAAATTGGTATATCATAATATTTATTAATACACATAGATTTATTGTAATTATGGTCTGCTGATTTTCTTATAATTCCCCTCTAGAGAGGGGGTTGGGGGTGTGTTAAAAAGCTTGCTAACACACCCCTTGCCCCTCTCAAGAGGGGAATGATCTGTAAAAATCACTAGCCCATAATTATACGGCAAATCTATTAAAATCTAACTATGAAAATTTTAATTTTAGGATACAAAGGAATGCTTGGCAACGAATTGGTGAAAGTTTTTACTGAGGGGAATGAACTTATCTTATGGGATAGGGGACAGATTGATATTTCTGATAGAACTGATGTAATGGAAAAAATTGGCGGATTAAAGCCAGATGTTGTTATTAATGCTGCCGCCTATACCGCGGTTGATAAGGCTGAATCTGAAAAGGATTTAGTATATAAAGTAAATGGTTGCGCGGTAGGATTTTTATCTACGATTTGCAAAGAAGTAAATGCTCTCTTAATTCATTTTAGCACTGATTATGTTTTTGACGGAGAGAATCATCTTGGATACAAAGAAGATCATTCGTACAACCCGATAAATTTATATGGAAAGTCAAAAGTGCTTGGAGAAAAAATGATATTGGACATTAAGCCTAGGTATTATATAATAAGGACATCATGGCTCTTTGGAAAATATGGGAAAAATTTTGTAGAAACAATGCTTCGTCTTGCGGGAGAGGGAAAAGATTTGAAAATTATAAATGATCAATTTGGGAGTCCTACTTATGCTAAAGATCTTGCGGAAAAAGTTAAAGAATTAATTGGGTCTGAAAAGCCGTATGGAATTTATCATATTACAAATTCTGAAAGTTGTAATTGGCATGAATTTGCTTTAAAGATCTTTGAGCTTTCTGGACTAAAGCCGAATGTAAAGCCAGTAACATCTGATGAATTTCCAACTCCTGCTAAAAGACCAACATATTCAATGCTTGTTAATACAAAGCTTCCACCGATGAGATCATGGGAAGAGGCGTTAAAAGCTTATTTAATTGAGACAAATAAAATTAATAATTAATTAAATAATAAGAAAATGGACAAAAAGAATAAAAAAAGTGATGATGTTCCCGCAATGCTTTTTGTAGGATTTTTGGGGGCTGTTGTTTTGGCTCTTATCTTGGTATATATGCCAGGATTTTAATAGCCAAAGAGATAAGATTTTTTCGTTGTGGTCTTTATCTAAAGTTGCAACGAAGAAAATGTTTGTGAATAAAAAATAATAATTTTAAGAATTTTTTGTTTCTATCTTTTGTTGTCTTTGTGTAAATATTGGTTTTGCTTAAAATTGGCACGCACCTTAATGTTGTTAATGTTGGCTCTATAGTCTCCCCGCATCGCAGCGCGGGGCAGGCTCTGGGCTGTGGAGTCTAAATGCAAGATTTGCTCTGTTGGCTCCATAGTCTCCTTAGAGCTGTGGAGTCTAAATGCAAGATTTGCTCTGTTGGCTCCATAGTCTCCTTAGAGCTGTGGAGTCTAAATGCAAGATTTGCTCTGTTGGCTCCATAGTCTCCTTAGAGCTGTGGAGTCTAAATGCAGGATTTGCT
>JAYEKL010000095.1:3501-9089 GCA_034660995.1 Patescibacteria group bacterium
GATTTGCTTGAATCTCTTTTTACAAAGTTTGAAATCACAAAAGGCTCCACAGCCCTATCGGGACTATGGAGCCAACGATAAACATTAAGGCTCCACAGCCCTATCGGGACTATGGAGCCAACGATAAACATTTAATAAATCCTAAAATAAAAATATGAAAAACGAGATTAAATTTAATTCAGATCATTATCGTAATATTGATGATCTTAAAAAACAAAAAAAAGCGAATAAAGCAGGAGATTTTTCTTTGTTATTTGTTGCATTTTTCCTTTTCTTTGTTGTCGGTCTTATTGGGATATTATTAATTTATAAAATTAATGATGGTAAAATAAGGGTACCGCTTATTAATTCTCCAATAGTGGAAGAGAATAATAATGGAGTTGTAAAAAAGTTTGGAGATTACGCAAAATTAGAAGAATTTATGGAAGGAAGAACAAACGCTATTAATTATGGATATGGTGAAGTTAACACTTTTAGTGGAAGAATGGATTCTGTCTCTAAATCTTCTGGAGAAGTGTTAACATCGGGATCTGTAGCAGTGCCATCAAGTGTTCCAGTTGCCGAAGCTGGAGAAGATTATTCTACGACCAATATTCAAGTTGACGGAGTTGATGAGGGAGATATTGTAAAAACGGATGGAAAATATATTTATACAGTTGTTGGAAACGAAGTTATTATAGTTGACGCATATCCTGCTTCAGATGCTAAAGAGCTTTCAAGAATAAAACTTGATTCAAGTCCAAACGGGATTTATATAAGTAACAACAAATTAGCGGTTTATGGACAGAACCATAAGATTTATGCATCAAATGAATACAATGGCATTCTACCTGAAAGGCGTGGCAGCTATACCTTTTTGAAGATTTTTGATATAAGCGATAGAACCAAACCTATTCTGAAAAGAAGTTTTGATTTTGAAGGAAGCCTTGTTAATTCTCGGATGATTGGAGATTACATTTATTCTGTAACTTCAACCTATAACTATTATTACGATGAAGAGTTTCCTGTTCCAGCGGTAATTGAAAATGGGAAGGTCTTAAGTAATGACAAAAGCGAGGCGAACTGTTATTGTCCCAATGTTTATTACTTTGACATCCCGTATCATTCTTATAACTTTACTACAATAACGTCTTTAAACATAAATGATGATTTGGAAAAAATAGGCAGTGAAGTTTATCTTTTAGATGGACAGCAGAACAATATCTTTGTTTCTGCAGATAATGTTTATTTAGATGAGCAGTTTGTTTCTGTAAATAATATTTATATAACATTTAATAAACAAGTTAGTGAGATTGAGTTAACTATAGAAGTTATGCAAGAGTTGCTAATTTCGAAATTAGATAAAAAAGATCAAGAGCGAATTTCAGAAATACAAGCAGTAAAGAACTATATTTTATCGCCTGAAGAAAAGCTAGGAAAGATTGGATTAATATTTGAAAAATATGGTAGATCGTTAACTGACGAAGAGCGTGAAAATCTTGAAGAAGAAATTGAAAAAGCTATGGAACAAAAGTATAGCGATATTTCAAAGGAGCTTGAGAAAACCGTAATTCATAAGATAGAAATTGATGGCGGTGAATTAAGATATAAAACTTCCGGAGAAGTTACTGGCAGGGTGTTAAATCAATTTTCTATGGATGAAAATAACGGATATTTTAGAATTGCAACCACTAAAAACAGAAGCTGGTCAAGATTTGGAAATGAAGATACAAGAGAATCGTACAGTAATTTATATGTGCTTGACGGAGATATGAAAGTTGTTGGTAGTGTTGAAGGATTGGCGAAAGGAGAAAAGATTTATTCAGTTCGATTTATGCAGAATAGAGCTTATCTGGTTACCTTTAAGCAAATAGATCCATTATTTGTAATTGATCTAACAGATCCAGAAAATCCGATAGTTGCAGGGGAATTAAAAGTTCCCGGATATTCTAGCTATTTACATCCCTACGATGATGTAACTTTAATTGGACTCGGTAAAGAAACAAATGATAGTGGCAGTATAATCGGAGGTATAAAATTGTCATTGTTTGATGTGTCTGATATTAGTAATCCAAAAGAGATTGACAAGTATGTTCTAGGAGATAGAAGCAGTAATTCAATCGCGATAAATGAACATAAAGCATTCTTATTTTCTAAGGAGAAAAATTTGCTCGTAATTCCTGTGAGTATGCGAGAAGAAACTGTTTTGGATATTATGGAGGTTGAGGATGATATGGAACCCAGAGAGAAGATGTTGCCAGTTAAGAGAAAATATTTTAATGGCGCGGCAGTATTTAATATCAATAAAAAAGGATTTGAATTGAAGGGTAAGATTAATCATTCAGAAGAAAGTGATAACATTCACAGATGGGGCGGTGTTGGCGCTCAAAGGAGCTTATATATAGACGATACTTTATACACCTTGTCAGGCAATTATCTGAAAGCTAATGAAATTGATGATCTTCAAGAAGTTAAGAGTATTAAATTTTAGTCGCGTTAGTTCTGTACATTCAAATGTTGGTTTTACTCTCCTAATCAATGTTGGCTCCACTCTCCTGAGTGGAGCCTTTTGTAAATCGGAAAAATGTTTTCCAATTCACAAAAGGCTCCATACGGGAGTATGGAGCCAGCCAATCTGGCAATACAACAATAGAGCCTAATTATAATTCAATAAAAGAGTTATCGCCTACAAGGAGCTTATGTCCAGAAGGGAGAGTTTCATGTACTGGTGTGATCGTTGCATTAACACCGATGAGACTGTCAGTAATTCTTTTATTACAATTTATGTCTGCATCTTCAAATATGATTGAATTCTCAATTTCAGTTCCATATACTTCAACTTTATCTCCAATAGCTGTAAAAGGTCCAATATAGGAATCTTTGATGACACAATTTTCTCCGATGATTACTGGTCCCCTGATCACTGAATTTCCAACAATTTTTGTTCCTTTGCCAATTTTTACTTTTCCTTGGATGGCAACTCTTTGATCAATTTCACCATCAATCTCTGTTTCAGTGTAATTTAAAATAAGTTGATTTCCTTCAAGTAGGTCAATTGGTTTTCCGGTATCTTTCCACCAGCCAGTAATTTCACTATAGCCGACTGTATAATTATGATCTAAAAGATATTGGTGAGCGTCTGAGATCTCTAATTCTCCGCGCGCGCTTGGTTTAATGGCATTTACCGCTTCAAAAATATGAAAATCGTAAATATAAATTCCTGTTACTGCAAATCCGCTTTTTGGTTTTTGGGGTTTCTCTTCAATCTTGATTATCTTTCCATCAACAATCTCTGGAACTCCAAATCGTTGTGGATCTTTTACTTTAGAAAGAGCAAGTAGGCAATTCAGCTTCTCCTTTTTAAATTTTTTAATAAAAGTATCAATCTCATTGAGAATAATATTATCTCCCAAATAGAACACAAAAGAATCTCTGCCAATGAAGTTTTCAGCTATTTTTACAACATGGCCAATTCCTAGAGGTCCTCCGAGTTGTTCAATGTAAGTGATATTTAATCCCCATTTTGACCCATCACCAACTTTTTTCGGAAAAATTTTATCGCCAGGATTTATTACAATTGCTACTTCAACTATCCCAGCTTTGGACATTTTTTCCAAAGTGTAAAAGATCATTGGCTTATTAGCAATTGGAACTAAATGTTTGTTTGTTGTATAAGTTATCGGACGCAACCTCGTGCCGTGTCCGCCGGCAGTGATTAATGCTTTCATATTTATGTTAGTATTAAGTATTAAATATATCGCTGGCTCCATAGTCCCGATAGGGCTGTGGAGCCTTTTTGCAAAATGCTTTGTTAATTTTCAATTTTCAACGTGCCGTGTCCGCCGGCAGTGATTAATGCTTTCATATTTATGTTAGTATTAAGTATTAAATATATCGCTGGCTCCATAGTCCCGATAGGGCTGTGGAGCCTTTTTGCAAAATGCTTTGTTAATTTTCAATTTTCAATTTACAATTTTCATTGAATTTTCAATAACTAAATTTTCAAACGACATAATAAAATTATTAGGTGTTGATACTGAAATAAATTTTGAAAATTGAAAATTAAATCATTGATTGAAAATTGAAAATTGTGAATTGAAAATTTGTTATCATTGATTCTAAGTCGCGTTTTGGATTTCGTTGCGCTAATTTTTAGTATCAAGTTTTTTTATCTATCCCCATACTGTTTCTCATAATACTCTCCCAGTTCCTTCGTTTGCAACTTTTTCCACCAAGCTTCATTTTCCAAATACCAGTTTATTGTTTTTTTAATGGCATCTTCAAATGTGTGTTTTGGTTCCCAGCCAATTTTTTTTACCTTTTCAATATCTAAAGCATAACGCAGGTCATGTCCCAATCTGTCTTCAACATATTCAATATGTGAATCATCTTTATCAAGTTCGTTTAATATGATTTGTGTAAGTTCAAGATTGGTTTTCTCATTTCCTCCGCCAATGTTATAAATCTCTCCGTCTTCTCCATCGTGCAAAACTGCGTCTAGTCCTTCGCAATTGTCCTGAACATAGATCCAATCTCTGATATTCATTCCTGTTCCATAAAGGGGAACTTTTTTCCCTTGCAAAATATTACTGATAAAAAGAGGAATAACTTTTTCTGGAAATTGATATGGTCCATAGTTGTTTGAAGAACGAGTGATGACAACAGGAAGAGAAAATGTTTTAAAATATGATCTTGCTAGAAGGTCGGCGCTTGCTTTTGATGCTGAATAGGGGCTGTTTGGCAAAAGAGTATCGTCTTCTTTGAATTTTCCTTTATTTATACTTCCATAAGTTTCGTCTGTGCTGATATGCATAAATCTTGCAATTCCATATTTTTTAACAGCTTCCAAAAGAATATGTGTTCCAAGAAAATTTGTTTTCACAAAAGCGTCTGGATCAAGAATTGAACGGTCAACATGAGTTTCGGCCGCAAAATTGATTACAAAATCTGGTTTTTCTTCTTGAAAAATTTCATCTATTTTTTCACTATCACAAATATCGCATTTGATAAATTTATATTTTTCGTGATCTTTAACTTTTTCTAAATTTTCTAAATTACCGCAATAAGTAAGTTTGTCAATATTAATTACCTCATAATCTGGATATTTTCCAAGAATGTGATGTATAAAATTTGAGCCGATAAATCCAGCTCCGCCAGTGATAAGTAGTTTCATAAAGTTAAATTGTTGTATTGTTAAATTGTCATATTATCCTTATCTTATCAGAAAAACAGCCTAATAGCAAAGTAGCGCATCTAAATACTGTTCGACTTTATGGAGAACTCCGCGCGAATATAGTTTTTCTGCGAACAAGCTTTTCCACAAGGTCTAAGAATATTATGATTATCACAGTTGGCTCCATAGTCCCCCCGCATCGCAGTGCGGGGCAGGCTCCGGGCTGTGGAGACTAAATGCAAGATTTGTTCTGTTGGCTCCATAGTCTCTTTAGAACTGTGGAGCCTAAATGCAAGATTTTTTTAAACCTTTGTTCTGTTGGCTCCATAGTCTCTTTAGAGCTGTGGAGCCTAAATGCAGGATTTTTTTTAAATCTCTTTTCATAAAGTTTGAAATCACAACAGGCTCCACAGCCCTATCGGGACTATGGAGCCAA
>JAYEKL010000096.1:0-1766 GCA_034660995.1 Patescibacteria group bacterium
CGGTAAAATCGGTGGGAGTACTCACAACCGATGTTATCTTTACCAGCCGAACCGCCGAGGTACGCGATCCGTATGCCAGGTGGTGTGGGAGGGCTCCTCAGTGATGGGGAGTCCTATCCCGATATGCCTGCCTATAAGCAAGTCTAAAAATTGACAACGCAATCATCAGATTATTGGAAAAATAATAGTATCATCAACATCCTCACCAAAAACTATTCTTAATATATCAAAAAAAGTTGCTTGTTTGGGTTTGCTAATATTATCAATTTCTTCTTGTAAATTAAAATAATTAGTTTTCCTTTGAATCTCGAGTTTCTTTTTTGTTTTATATTCCATGAAAACTGGATGGCCATCAAAATCTAAACATTTGGCGTCCAAAGAAAAAATTTTCTGCTTTAATAGATCAGTAATTTCTTCCCCATCCTCTGAAAAATGTCCTGGCAATAATTGGAAAGTTTTTTTCTTTTTTGGGTTATAAAAATGAAGATGAAGGCTCCATGGCGGAACTGGCTCTCCTCCATAAGCATATTTTTTCATAACAAGACCAATTAAACTAATAGGACTGTTATCTTTCATAACATATAAAGCATCTTTATTGTTTTTTACTATAAACAAACCCCATCTTGCAGGCGGAAGACGTTTGATAAAAGATTTTTTTAATCCCATGTTTCTCTCCTCAAGAAATTGTTAGGTAAAGTTTATGAGACTATTTTTGATTAATACCGAGGATTATTGCAGGCGCAAAATTAAAAATGGTAAGCCACAAATTTTGCATTGTCGTCATTGTTTCGTTCTCGGTTTATTGGTTGGAAATGGGCCTTTGTGTCGTTTACTCCAGCCAAGAACCACAACACCTATGATAAGAACAGGGATGCCGGCCCAAGCGCCACCAAACGTAAACGCAATTGGTAACACCACAAGAAGAAATATGACTGGAGGCCAATCATCTCCTGATTTCTTTTTTTTATCGTTCATTAACAGCTCCATTTACGCATAAACCCCGCAGTTAGCGCAATTTGCCTTTTATTAATGGGCGTTTAACGATGAAACATGATTTAATGGTTAAAAAGGAGGTACCATCATGCTTTATCGTTATATCAACCAGTTTGCTGAATATTGTCAACTGGCAGATTTCTCAGTACGTTCCATACAGGCTTTAGCCATCCAGCTAAATGAATTCAAAACCTACCTGAAATCTCTAAGAATTCAGTCTGTTAAAAAAGTGCCAGAAGGGTCTTCATTCTTGACAGAAGTGAAGAATGAAGACCTGACCCTTCTGTTTTTTCCTGAGCCGCTTCCATCTTTGAATTTTCGAACCATGATGATTTTTCCATTCTTCTTCTTTAATGTGTATTTCGCGCCAACATAGGGAGACTCGTCGAGCCATTCACCGATTATTTCATCCGAGGATTCTTTAGGCCCTGCCTTTAATGCCTTTTCTTCTTCTATCGTTGTACCCAATATTCTTACTTCCAAAGTTGGATTAAAATGACTGGTCGCCCAAGCACCTGAACCAGGTGTCATACCAGGGAGATAATATTCAATGAACAATCGATCATATTTTCTTGGCTGAGCTTCTTTTAGATTCAGGGCCAGTTTATGCAAAAGATCTCTTGTCACCTTTTTTTCAAGCCTAATGACTATACTGCCTTTCACAGTACCCAAATTAGTTTTTTCAATAACTGTGTAATTGACACCTTGAAAGGTTTCAGCAGATACGGATACAACTGCAAATAGCCCCAATGAAATTAATAAAATAAACGGCG
>JAYEKL010000097.1:0-1755 GCA_034660995.1 Patescibacteria group bacterium
AACTATAAACAAAAAAACAAACAAAAAAACTGCTAGGCCATAATTTCTTAGCGCAGTCCCCCCCCAACAGCCTATATTGCATTCTAATAGAAAACTTACCATAATTTACACCATATTAATTCTAATAAGCTTTGTTATTTCACAGTAGCACGCTTTCATTATTCGGTCAATAGTCACGCCCCAAAGCCAAGTTTAAAAAAACTCACCTTCCGATACAAACATAATTAAATCCCATTTTTCTCATTTTTTCTGGGTGGTATATATTTTTTCCGTCAATAATGTTTGGTTCTTTTAGTAGTTCTTTAATTTTTTCAAAGTCAACTTTTTTAAACTCGTTCCAGTCAGTAGCAATTAGTAGAGCGTTGCTTCCTTCTATTGCTTCGTAGAAATTATCACAAAAAATAATTTCTTCTGATAGTTCTCTTTTTGCGTTTTCGTTAGCAATGGGATCGTAAGCTCTAATTTTTACTCCTTTTCCTAAAAGAAATTCTATTATTTCTACCGCGGCTGATTCTCTGATGTCGTCGGTCTCTGCTTTGAAGGCTAGTCCGCAAACAGAGATAGTTTTGTTTTTTAAATTGCCTAATAATTTTTCTGTTTTTTTGATAACAAGTTTTCGCTGGTTGCTGTTTACTTCAATAACTGCTTTTAAAAGACAAAAATTATAACCGTTAATTCCTGCTGATTGATGTAACGCTTGGACATCTTTTGGAAAGCAAGATCCGCCATAACCAATTCCCGCTTTCAAAAACTCTTTGCCAATTCTTGGATCAAGCCCCATTCCTTTGGCAATTTCTTCCACATCCGCCCCAACTATTTCGCAAACATTAGCGATTTCATTGATGAAAGAAATCTTTGTTGCCAAAAAGGCGTTGCTAGCATATTTGATCATTTCAGAGCTTTCAAAATGAGTTATAAGGATAGGAGCATCCAACGGACCATATAACTCCCTCATTATTTTTTCCGCTTTTTCATTTTCTACTCCGACAATAATTCTGTCTGGTTTCATAAAATCTTTAACAGCTGACCCCTCTCTTAGAAATTCAGGATTAGAAACAAGATTAAAGGGACTAGCGCAACGACTTTCAATGATCTTTTTAATTTTTCGACAAGTTCCAGGAGAAACGGTGCTTTTGATAACAACAACGGCATATTTTTTTAAATTATCTCCAATATCCTTAATGGCTTTTTCAACATAAGAAAGATTAGCCTCGCCATTTTCCTTTGCAGGAGTTCCGACAGCGACAAAAATAACTTCGCTCTCTTGCATTGCTTGGATTAAATCTGTTTCAAAAAATAGTCTTTGCTCTTCAATATTTCTTAGCGCCATCTCTTCAAGTCTTGGTTCGTAAAAAGGAATAGCTCCCTTTTTTAATTTTTCAATTTTTTCTTTATCAATATCAATGCAAGTAACTTTGTTTCCAAGTTCCGCCAAACAAACGCCAGTAACCAACCCGACATATCCAGTACCTATTATTGTGATATTTTTCATATTTTCGGCTTACATTTTGACTATTTTAGTAGGTTCATTATATAAAATAATAGTTGTTTCGTCAAAGTTTTTCTAGCTTTTTAGATTTTTAAAACTTTTAAAAAGTGGATAATGTTTTCTAAATAGTTTATAATAGAATTAGGTTTTTAAAACAATTTAGCAATAGAATAATTTAGCAATACAATTTATGTTCAAAAAAATAATTACATTTACACTTTTCTTAACTATCCTGATTGGAGTTTCTTTTTTTGTTGTGAAAAATG
>JAYEKL010000098.1:0-8828 GCA_034660995.1 Patescibacteria group bacterium
TAATTTAGAACTAACTTATAATGAACTGGAAAAAATAGATGAGAAAAATTTTGAAAAAGATAATTTAGAGAAGGTTTTAAGAAATTTAATGGAGCAAGAGGGGATTAAGACGGGAGAATTATTATGGCCATTGCGTGTTTCTTTGACTGGACTAAAAGGATCCCCAGGACCGTTTGAAGTGGGAGAGGTTTTGGGAAAAAAGAAAGTTTTAGGAAGGATTAAAAGTGGAATCAAATTATTAAAATAACTTACTTCAATTACTTTAAATTATATTCCAAATCTTAATTTTTTTGATTAAAAATAAGGACAGTCCTTATATATTAAATTAAGCTTGGAAGTAAAATGTAGACACGACATATTGAACAAACTCTAAAAGTGTGCTATACTTATAAAAGCTTAAGTAATCATACTTATTAACATGGTTATGATTAGATATAAAAAGCTAACTATTACATTATTACTATTGGCGTCTTTTATTGTGTCGCCATTTTTTGGCGTAGAAATAAAACAAAGCAAAGCGGATCTAGTAGAAGAAATTGAAGATCAAATAAATGAAAAAAATGAAACTGTAAAAAATCTTGAAAATCAAGCAGAAGAATATAAAGATTTAATCAGAGAACTTCGCAGAGAAGAACAAAATTTAGAAAATGAAATTGAACTTTTAGACGCGCAAATCGCTCAACTTGATTTAGAAATTGAAACAACACAAGCTCAAATAGAACAAACAAATCTTGAAATAAATAATTTATTACTAAGAATTCAAATAAAAGAAGATGAGATTAAAAAACAGAAAGATATTTTAAAAAGCTTATTGCGTGAGATTAATGCTTATGATAACGAAACAACACTTGAGATTCTCCTTAAAAGCAAAGAATTTTCAGAGTTCCTAAATCAAGCTGAGTATGTAGACACAATTGGGGAAGAAATCAAGAATGCTCTTGATGGACTTAATTTAGCAAAGCAAGAATTAGAAGACAGAAAAAAAGAAATGGAAGAAAAGAAAAATGAACTTGAAACGCTTAACAAAAAACTCTTAGATCAAAAAGAAATAGTAGACGCGCAAAAAAATGCTAAAGAAGTCTTACTTGAGGAAACAAGAGGAAAAGAATATAGATACCAAGATTTACTTTTTAATGTCAGAAACCAAAGAAAAACAATTTTAGGCGACATAAATAAATTAAAAAGAGAAATGCAGGTTGAGATTGCAAAGATTGCGGCAATGGCAGAAAGACCATCGGAAAACCTTGCATCCACTAGCTGGTATTTTTCTCAAAATGATCCAAGGTGGAAAGATTTTACAATAGGACTTTCAAATTCTTCCGTTGACGATTATGGTTGCGCTATTTCATCCGTGGCAATGGTATTTAAATATTACGGCATTGATATAGACCCGGGACGACTCTCAAAACAACCTATCTTTTATTATGATTTGATTGTCTGGCCAACACAGTGGAGATTTTTAGATTTGCAGAAAAATTCATATCACAAATCAGGCGGTCTTACTAAAGCAGATTGGAATTTAATAGATCGTGAAATTGCTAGTGGACATCCTGTTATTGTCTTTATTAAAGCTCTTGGCAGAAGTGGCGGACATTATGTTGTAATTCATAGTAAAGACAAAAAAGGATATATAGTCCATGACCCAGTTAGATGGAATGGTCAAAGCGGAGCAAATATATATCTTTCAACGACTCAAAAATATATAGGTTCAATATATAGAACAAATACAATTGTTGACCAAATGATTATTTATCATTGATTAGATTTACTGTAAAAATAATAAATTTTATTTTACGACGTAAAATTAATTAATATATACTTATAATACTTTTGGTTTTTTACTAGGAGAGATGCTAGATAATATTGAAGAACATTCTATTGCTAAAAATGTTTATTTATTTGCCCAATATTGGCCTAAAATTAATACCTGTGAAGTTTGCATTTTAGATGATGGACAAGGTATATTTGAATCACTAAAAAATGCAGGTCGCAATGTAGAAAATAGTGAAGATGCTTTAAGAAAAATATTAGAAACTGGCCTTTCAGCAAAAACTGATTTTGGTGACACCAAAAGAGCCACTGGAATTAAAAATACTAGAACTGCTTTAACCAATAAAGAGATAAACGGAGAGTTTCTCATTATGTCTGGTGATTCTATATTTTTAGATTCTGCGAATCATCATGAACAATTTATTAAATTGACAAAATATTTTTGGAATGGTACGATTGTTGTACTTAGATTAACTAGACCAATATCACAGTTTAATTTATATAACTATGTCAAATAAAATAATATTATCTGAAAAATTTAAATCTTCAAGTCTTATCACGAGACAAGCTGCTCGTGAATTATTTGATGTAATTTTTGAATCAGATACCAATAAAATAATCTTAGATTTTAATAAAATTGAATTTGCATCTAGGTCTTTTTTTGATGAACTAAACAGTAAAATGAATAAGATAAAACTTTTAGGCAAGAATATTGAGATAGTCAATCTAAATGAAAATCTTGATAAATTATATAAAATTGTTGTTGATGTTTCTAAATCAAAAAGTAGTATTTCTTATTCTAGCGTATCAAAAGCGAGCGTTATTACTATATAAATGTTATAAAGCAAAATGCCATTTTTCTTTTTTTAATAAAATATAGAATTTATTAAGATGTAAAAATAAGAGTGAAATATAAAAGACAATGGCTTATGTAATTTTTTGAACTTTAAACTGTATAAAAATTTGACATCAGAAAATGATGATACCAGTCTATTAGAATTAATAAATAATTCTATAAAACCTTAAAAAATGAATATATTAGCATAGGCTTGCTTAACCGCAAGTTTAAAAAATAGTTTAGTTTATGTCGTAAAAGCTACCTTGTGCGACATTAAATATATTTTAAAAACCTACTCCTCTGGCAAGTTTTATGTATATAGATAAGTTGTCAATATATGACTTAATTGTAATACTTTTAAAACTTCTATTTTTTAGACTATCAAATTTTATTAAAAACAAACAAATGCTCATGCATAATCAAAAGAAAATTATAATCTTTTGATTTACTTACCCAAAAACCCGTTGCTTTACAATTATGTTGTTTTTTAATTATATCTTCTTTTAACTCAAACCCTTGTTTCAAAAACCGTTCCATAACTTTATAAGCAAGAGGCTGATACATTTTTTTCCGTCTTGTATCCCCTATTAAAATTGCACAATATTTTCCAGCTCTTAAAACTCGATATAATTCTTTCGCAACTTTTTCAATTTCATTGCAGAACTCATTAATATTGTGAATACCAGACAAATCTTCTTTATTTTCCTTTTCGCTATATTTTATAATATCTACATATGGCGGATGAGTAAGGATAAAATCTATTTCCTCGTTTTTTATAAAAGACAAATTTCGAGCATCACATTTCAAGATTCTTTGCTTGGACGTATTCTCAACTCCAAATTCCAAAGATTTTTTTGTTCTATTTATTGCTTCTTGATTCACATCAGTACATGTTATATGACGATTTAATATTTTCGCTTCAATCGCTGTTGTTCCTCCGCCAATCATACAATCCAAAACATGATCTCGCTCTTTTGAATAACGCAAAATTAAGTTCCTTACCACCTCTGGCGCCCAATTCCCCCGCCAATCGGATTTATGTGTCGCCCACTTTCCCCTCCTTGGAAAAGACCAAACTGTAGTACATTCCAAGTCAAATTCATCAGGATGTAATTTTGTTTCTTTTTTATTCATCGTTTTTCTTATAATGAACTTGTTTAATTATTTCTGTAATTATATAACTTTTATCATTAGGAAAATCACTTTTAAAAAAGGCTAAAGCGTCTTCTTTATTTAAAATATTATTGTAAAACCCTAGAACGACAAGATCGCCGTCTAATTCATTTTCCTTTCTATAACCTATAAAATAATAATCATATTTTTTTAATAACTTCAACTCGCAGAATGGAAGTTTTATTTTTTCTATCTCAGAATTTTTAATTTCTCTGTAAATTATTTTGATATTAGGAAGCAAAATAAAAAAAATAAGTAAAAGAGAATAGTTAAAAACTCCTAAATCTAAAAATTCAATCCATTTTGACAAGACAGATAAAGCAACAATGACAACAAACAAAAAACTGGACCAAAATAAGTTATTTTTAAATATTTTTACCATTCTAATTTACTTAGTATACCCTCCTCTAGCATGCTTAAATTGAAAACATAATCATTGTTATTATAAGTTTCTTCAAGTGGTCTTTTTGTCGTATTCCAACCCAAACCGTCTGTAATCCAAATAAAATCTATATCTTGTTTCTTTAATTCCCGATAAAGATCTTTAAACTCGCCACAAACAGCTTTCAGCTTTGAACCTCCGCCGTTATAAAAATTAATTTCAATCAATTTAATCTTTTTATTTTTAGAATTATAAACTGCAAAATCAAAACTCCTTTCTGACTTATCAACTTTCACTTCTATGCCCCATTTAGTTTTAATCTCGGTTGATCTTGCTTGAGATAAATATTTAAAACCGTTCTCCACGCACAATTTCTTTATATAAGATTCTACTATTTTTTCCATAAGCGCTCCACCACGATTCTTTCTTCCATTACTATCCAAGCCAACTTCAACACCAATTACATAGTCAACTAAGTTTTTAATACCATCTTTTTTAAAAAGATTTATCAATCTAGTTTTCTCAAGAAAAGCATAATACTTCTCAAAACTATCATTGCTTATTTTTATTTAAATGTTTTTTAATCGCTACCCAGATAATTTTACCTAGTAATGGATACTAGAGGTACAAAATTACCTATATACTTTGATATGGTTGTCATAGATTCCACTTTTCCAAAATAATAATCTTCTGGAAATATTTACAACAGAGCACCTTATTTTTTAAACCATAAGTTAAGCCACCTATTCCACAAAATAAATCAATAGATTCTATTTTAATATTTTGCTTCATAAATTATTTTTTAGTAATTAATAACTAAAACTTCCTTAATTTCACCCCGACCTGACGCTTTTGAATTTATCATCCTATTTGCTTTGACTTTTATAATTTTTATTTTCTTATCCTTCTTAACTAATTCTTTGTAAATTTTATTTATGAAAAATGAATTTGAATTTGAAAGCATTACGAAACAACCCTTTTTATGAAGTTTGTAAAAAAGATTTCTTAATTCAATTTGTTCTTTTTCTCCAAACCCGTCTTTGGTATATGAAGTGAATGAAGATGTTGGAGAAATGGGCGCGTACGGAGGATCGAAATATATAAAATCACCTCTTTTCGCCTTTTGTAAAGATTTTTTATAATTCTGATGTAAAATTTTTGTATTCTTTAATGCTTTGTGTGATTTCCTTAAATTATCCTCATCACAAATTAGCGGATTTTTAGTATTCGCGTATGGAACATTAAACTGTCCATTTCGATTAACTCTATACATACCATTAAAACAAGTTTTGTTGAGATATATAAAACGAGCAGCAATTTCTATATCAGAAAGTTTTTCAATTTTCTTTGCGCGAACTTTCAGAAAATATTCTTTGCAATTTTTGCTTTTATGCTTCTGAAGTTTTTTAATCAATTTTTCTACATCATTTTTAATAACATTATAAGTCATCACTAATTCTAAGTTCATATCCGAAATAATTGCTTTCTTGGGAAGTAAATCAAAAAACATTGCCCCACCTCCAACAAACGGTTCAAAATATATAGCAGTTTTTGGATTAAAATCGTCAGGTGGATATAAATCCATCTCTCTAAATTGTTGCAAAAGTTGCCTCTTCCCACCAGCCCACTTCACAAAAGGTCTTGGATTTTCGTCTACATACTTTTTATAACCCTCCTCAACGTCTTCAATATTAACACGCCCAAAATTAGACATAAAAACTTTTATGTGAATTGGATGAGCATTAACCTTAGACGCAATATTTTTTATTCTTTCTTTATTTGCAATCATTTTCTTTTATATATTTTTTGGTATTATAATATCCAACCAATTTAAATTTCAACCTACAATAATTATAGCAAAAAACCATATAAAAGAAAATACATGTGCTAGTTCATCTCATATTGGAAATCATATTGCTATTTATCATATAATCAATCACTAAATCATCTTTCTCGTAAATTTTCCGAAAAAATAATTAGTAAGTTTTGTATAATAAAATAAAAATTAATTTCCATAAAAAAAGTGGCAAACTGAATTATTCTATCACATTTGGAGGAATTACTATTAGAACAAAAGAAGCTTTGGTCGCAATCTTTAAGAATGCAATACTGTTTGCGTTTATGGCAACAGCAGTTTTCTTAACGATATCAGTATTTACTTATTATGTGTTCATAGTAAATATTGGCACAGAATTTGAAATAACTGCAATGATAGCAGGAACAATTTCTAGTATTATAATTGTGATTTTGAATTTTAAATATTCTATTTTCACAAAAAAAATAAGGCAACAAATCTAACAGTCTGGGACAATCTAATTATCCCATTTTTTTTACGATTGGCTTTGAACTTTGAGTAGAAACTCAAAATAAAAACAGCCAAGTTTTTTGCGATAAAATAAAAAGAGGCAATTTTATTTGCCTAATTGGAAATTTATTTTTTAGTATATTTTTTCCCTTTCCTCCTTTATATAATAGATCCACCCTTCAAAAACTTCAATAAAAGTTTTAAATGGAGCCTCAATTATAAAATCAAATATAAAAACAAATATATTTATATTTGAAAGTTTTGTTGAAAGCCACTGTCCCATTTGTAAAATCGGAATTGAGAAAAGATCTGTTATAAATGTTATAATCCCCTCTTTTCTCTTAATAACTACAAGCTCTCGCGCATTTTGTCGTATCCTTATTCCAAAATAACTTACAACCGATAGAAAGGATAAAAATAGCCCGATACTCATTATATTAAAATGTAATTTTTGAAGAATAATAATTATAATTCCAAAAGAAGCAAAGAATATTAGGGCATAAAAAAACTTAAATATCTTGTAAAAAAATGAACTTCTGTGTAAAACTCCTTTCATTACAAAAGGAACACTGCTATATTTCCCATAGATCATCTCTTTAACCCCCCGTACAACAAGCTCCGTATTCCTCTTGCTTGGAACTTTAATAGTTACAACAACAAAAAACATTAAAAGTGGCGGAAACAAAACATTTATCCCAAGCGCTAGATAATTTATATGACCAATAATATACTTGTCAAAAGGAAGCTCTAAAACAAATGCTAAAATCATTTTGGTCGCAAAAATATAAATTATACTTCTGACAGCAGCTCTCTTTAATTTTGTTTTCGCTTCCTTATATTTTTTTACACAAGATTCTTTTGTCGCATCTTCAAGATGAAGATGATGAGTAAATATCTTATCTAAATTGTTTGTATTTTTTTGAACCACATCTCTTATGATAATAAAATAAGCAAGATTTTTTTTGACAAATTTAGAAAAATTTTCTCCCAATGGACTATTGATTTGTTTTTCTATACTTCCAACAAATACATTCATATTTTGAGCCATCTTTACTATTAACTCCTCTGACGGAGCAAAGAACCATTCAGGATGCTTTTTTTTGAATAATCTATATTCAATTAAAGACAGGTCATATTTTGTTAAATTACGAAGCACCGCAATATGTATTTGAACTATTTTATCTTCATAGCTTATTAATCTTTCTGGAACCTTTAACTTCCCATTAATTATTTTTTGAGCAAATTCAATCATTGCATTTTCTCTTTTATGCGGAGCTATTTTTTCTTCTATCTCACAAGCAGCAATCCCAATTATCCAATCAAATAAATATTCACTATTAGTATTATTTTCATTTTTATTATCTGAAATATTGTTTATCAACAAAGTATATTTTTCAACTATTTCTTTTATCTCCCCTATTCTTTTCTCTGGTATTTTATTATTTGGTAAATATCTTGCTCTAATTAATTCATAAATTAAAAATTTTGAGACATTAAGTTCATTCTTTTCCGTCATCAATCTTCTTTTTAATATTCTTTCAATCGCGATTTTTCTAAGAAGATGTTCCTCTTGATAATCAATTGCATTTCTTATTTTCTCATACAAAAAAGCAACCTTGCTTGAGATCTGATGAACTTTTACCTTTTCTTCGTCTGTCTTATTGTAGATTTTTTCTAGATTTATAGCATCTTTATAGTCTTTTATAAATTTTTCCGCTATTTCTGAGACTTTTTGAGACATAAATCAAATATTATGATATTATAATGTTATATTAGCCTGTTGACTAAGTTCGGTCAATAGGAGCAAATTTGATAGGAGCAAATTTGACATAGGAGCAAATCTGTCAAATTAATAAATTCTCATATAATCCTTTAATAAAAAAACATGTCAGGCAAATGTTTGGTTTGTAATCGAATTACAAGCATACAAAACAATATTAATCCTTATTTTGTTACTGAACTTGAGACAGGATATGTTGTAATCGGCGATTATCAGTATTTTAAGGTTATACATTACTGCTCTGTAAACAACACAAAACAGAATTACACCAACTGGATAGAAATTTTAGATTGAAATTTTTAGAAGAAATGAGTGAAGTCGCAAAAGCAGTTTATATCGCGTTTAAACCTAAAAAGCTTAATTATGAATTATTAGGCAATGCAGATGCACATTTACACTGGCATATTTTTCCAAGATACGATACCGATCTAGAGCCAAATACAGTAACTTGGAAAATTGATGAAAATGTGAGATGCTCAAATAAAGCAAAGCCCAACAGCAAAGAACTAGACCAAATAAGAGAAAAGCTATTTAGGGCTTTGAAAAATACGACAAGTAATATACGCTAATTAAATTTTTT
>JAYEKL010000099.1:0-1678 GCA_034660995.1 Patescibacteria group bacterium
CTCTGTCCAATAGATTCTCAACATTATCTAATGGACTACGCCAGCGACACATACCATAAATATCCCAATCAGTATTTGATAAAAGAAAGTCTGCAAGATGAGATCCGACCATGCCGGTAATTCCTGTAATCATAGCCCTTGTTTTACTCAAATTATGTTTTCCTTTTCTATTCAATTGTAAAATAATCTAAAGAAATATTAAATTTTTGTAGTTTGTCTTCGGTATAATCTATTATATTTTGATCAAAGAAGTTTTTCCATTTTCCTATTTTCCCACCACGCATATGACTTTCATTTGTAGATTGCTGGTCATCACCGAAAGAGTGCCCAAGATTTTTTTCAAATGATTTTAAATTGTCCATTGATATAAATTTTATTGCATCGTTAAAGCTTTTCTTTTTCTTATCAGTGTCAATTTTGTGGCAAAAAAATAACAAAATATCCTTAAAAGCTCTCTCCGGATATTTTAATATGTCTTCATATGACAACATCATTAAATTTTTTCTATATTGATGTTTCAGCAAATAATAGGTTAGAAATTGTTTTAAATAACTATTTAATCCAACTTTTTTTAAAAAGTCGATTTCATTTTTTAAAAAGTCGGTTTTTCCATTAATAGTAGCATACTGATGTTTTTTATCTTTATGATATCTTATATGACGAAAGAAAGAAACTGCCTGATCTAATGGATTTCTGTAAATATATACAATACGTACATTACTATTTACTATTGGAGAAAAGTAATTTCTATTGGCTTTTAAAAATGGATAACCATAATTGTAACCTGACACATAAAATGATAAATCGTCCCATCTGGAACGAAAATTTCCAAAATATATTTTATAAAAATCTGGGAATATAGTATGAGCATGATATTTAGAAATATTTATTTTGTTATAGAAATTGAAATGAGGAATATTATCATTAATTAAAGTATCATTATTTAAATAAGCGTTGTAAGCATGAAAAAAAAAAGCTGCCATCCATGTTCCAGATCTTGGCATAGTGGCAACCATGCAAAATGGACTATTTTTGTAGTTCCTATATTTTTTTAGTTTTAGTGAATTAAGTCCAAATATTCGTTTGAACAATGAATTAACTTTTCCATCAATTATTTTTTTTTTATAAAACATAACCTCGTTCTCGACCATGTAAACATTGGTTAAAATATTAAAAATTGAAAAGACACAACAATATACTCAGTCTATCTGGATTGTTTCCCATCTTAGTATAGGTCTTATTGCGCCAATCCATTCACCTAAATAGTTTTTTCTTATTTCATTTGATTCTAAAACATTAAATGAGATTATATCAGATTTTTTCAATATATTAAAAGAACCATAATCATTATTTATGTATAAATTGATGCTATGCTGACCTGGATTTAACAAAAGTTTAGGAATAATAAATTTGGTTCTAAGTAAACCTATCGGATATTTTTTATTAATCGCAGGATTTGAAGAAATTGAAGCAGTTGCAACATTAGAGTTAGTAAATAAAATATGTCCTATAGCATTTAAAACATGAATGCCAATCCACCACAATTTATCTTTTTCAAGATTCCAATAATCTATTTGGATTTCAATATCTTTATCGACTTTCGGAGTGCCTGTCACCTGTCCTTCTGATAATATCCTTACGGCTTTCAAACGCACTTGATGGTTCCCAGGAGCAGTTT
>JAYEKL010000100.1:0-8484 GCA_034660995.1 Patescibacteria group bacterium
ATGCTCCGTTCTTTTGATAAGAGAGGTGTCTCTTAACTTTTTATTATAAGTTTTAAATTATTCCGTATTCAAAACCCCCTTTAATTCCCCCTTGTCAGGGGGACGATATATAGAAAACTGAATTTATTAAACCACCAAATTGTGTATGATCCAAAGAAATTTAAAAAAATCCTGCATTTAGGCTCCACAGTTCTAAAGAGACTATGGAGCCAACAGAAAAGTCGAACAATATTATGTGGTTTATCCGTTTGTGGATAATTAGCGCTTTGCATATTTTTAAAACTATGTTATTGTATCTGTATGACAAAGTATGACAAATTTTAATAATATTTAAGATGAGAAAACGCTCAAGAATTACAATTACGCTAAAAGAAGACTTATTAAAAAATATTGATAGTATTGTAGACGGAATTGAAATAAAAAATCGCTCACATGCTATTGAGTCTTTGTTGTCTAAAAATTTTAAGGAACAGAAAATAAAAAAAGCTGTAATTCTTGCAGGGGGGAGAGGAGTTTTACAGAAGGGGAATACTAGGTTAATCTCAAGAATTTTGACAAATTGCAAGGGGAAGATGTTTGTTGAACATATTTTTGATTGGTTGAGAAGAGAAGGAATTAAAGAAGTCATCATTTCTGCCGGGGGTTTATCTCAAGAAGTAAAAAATAAGATAGGAGATGGCAGGGAGTTCAATTTGCAAGTTTCTTATCTTCCAAAAGATACTGGAACTGCAAGTATCTTAAAGTATTTAGTTAATATTATAGACGAGACTTTTTTAATGATGAATGGAGATGTTCTTTCTGATGTTAATTTAGATGAAATGTTTGATTTTCATAAAAAATCTGGTGGGCTTTGTACTATTGGAATAATTTCAGTAAAAGAGCCATCTTCTTTCGGAACAATAAAATTGAAAGGAAATCAGATTGTTGATTTTATTGAAAAGCCAGAGAAAGGGAAAGAGGAATCATATTTAATAAATGCTGGAATTTATTTAGTTGAGCCAGAGATCTATAAATTAGCTTCCTATAAGTGCTTGAGTTTGGAAAAAACCCTTTTTCCATCTTTAGCGAAAAAAGGAAGTCTCTTCGGGTATCATTTACAGGGAAGGTGGACTCATTTAGGATTTAATGGGAAAGATTTAAAAAAATAATTTTAAACATAAATGAAGTTTTTAATAATGGCTGGTGGCAAGGGTACAAGACTTTGGCCAGTTTCCAGAAAAAATAAGCCGAAACAATTTCAAAAACTAATTAGCAATAAGACAATGCTACAGGAAACTGTGGACAGACTTTTATCTGATTTTTCTCTTAAGGATGTTTATATCGCTACTAATAAATCTTATGTTGATGAAATTAAAAAAGAATTACCTCAGTTGGCAGTGAATAATATTATAGGAGAGCCAGCTTTTAGAGAAAGGGCATCTTGTATTGCTTTGGCCTCAGCTATTTTCAGTAAAGAGGGGGAAGATGAGACAATGGTTGTTTTCCCGTCGGATCATTATATTAAAAAAGAAGATAAACTTCTAAAAGTTCTAAAAAGTTCTGAAAACTTTTTAAATAATAATCCAGAGTGTCTTATTGTCATTGGAGTAAAGCCGACTGGTCCTGAAACTGGTTATGGATATATAGAACACAACACAAAAAATATAATAGAAAAAAAAGACCAACGATTTCATAAAGTTAAAAAATTTATTGAAAAGCCAGATTTAGAAACTGCCACAAAATATTATCGGGAAGATAATTTTTTGTGGAATACTAGTATTTATATGTGGAAAACATCTGCAATTATTGACAGATTTAAAAGATTTATCCCTGACTCTTATGAAAGATTATGCAAGATTAGAAAAGCGGTTGGTACCTCTAAATTTGAAGAAATATTGGAAAAAGAATATCCGCTTATGGATATGATTTCGGTGGAATATGGGATATTAGAAAATGATGATAAAACTATTGTTATTCCAGCAGATTTGGGATGGAGCGATGTTGGAAGTTGGTCGGTTCTCAAAGATTCTTTAATTAGCAAAGATAGCCATTTTGTAAAAGGAGAGCATCTAGATGTTGGTTCAAAAAACTTACTTGTTTATGGTTCAAAAAAACTTATTACTACAGTTGGGTTAAAAGATTTGATTATTGTTGATACTGACGATGCTATACTAGTATGTGATAAGAATAATTCTCAGCTTGTTAAAACTGTTGTAGAGAAGTTGGAGAAAAATGGAAAGGTAAAATTATTATAATTAATTATAAAAAAATAAAATATGAAAATATTAGTTACTGGAGGAGCTGGATTTATTGGTTCTAATTTAGTTCATGATTTAGTTAAGGAAGATTATGAGATAATTGTTGTTGATAATCTTTCTACGGGTAGTTTGGATAATATTTCTGATGTGATGAATGAAATAAAATTTATTAAAACTTCTTGTTCGGAGGTTTCAAAAATAAAAGAGCTAGAAGGTTTGGATGGAATTTATCATTACGGAGTTCCTTCTACAACGCAGTTGTATCGGGATGATAAATCTCTTGTAGGAGGAGCGGTTAATGATTTTATAGAAATTCTTGAACTTGCCAAAAGAGAAGATTGTAAAGTTATTTATGCTTCCTCATCATCAGTATATAATGGCAATATTCCTCCATTTAAAGAGGGTATGCCAGTTATGATAAAAGATTTTTATACTGAAGCGCGACATTTGATGGAAAGAGTAGCAAAACTTTATAACGATTTCTATAATGTAAGGTCTGTTGGTTTTAGGTTTTTTAGTGTATATGGTCCTCGCGAAGAAGCGAAGAAAAATTTTGCTAATCTTATTTCTCAATTCTTATGGGATATGAAAAAAGGGAAATCTCCTCTAATCTATGGAGACGGAACTCAAACTAGAGATTTTACTTATGTAGATGACATTAACCATGGCTTTAGACTTGGAATGGAGAGTGGTATAGATGACGATGTTTTTAATCTCGGAACTGGCAAATGTTATAGCTTAAATGAACTAGTTAATATTCTCAATGAAATTCTTGATACTAATATTAATCCAGTTTATAAAGAAAATCCTATTCAGAATTACGTTCAGGAGACATTAGCTGATGCCTCTAAAGCTAGAAAGCGTTTCGGTTTTGAGCCGAAAGTTCATCTAAGAGAGGGAATTGGGAAAATTATTTAATATTTTATGAAAGTTTTAAAAAATTGTCATCCAAAAAGATTTGCAAAATTCTCAATTGTAGGCAGTTTGAATTTTTTGGTTGATATTATAGTTTTAAATTCGCTAAGCTATATAACGGGATTTAATAAAGGTGTTTTTGCAGCTATTTTTAGCGCGATTTCATTTTTAGTTGCTAATATAAATAGTTATTATTTGAATAGGAAATGGACATTTGGAGATAACGAAAAACAATCAAAATATAAAATTTTTCTGCTAATAAGTGTTATAGGAGTTACTATAAATATGCTTATTATTTATAGCTTTACTGCTATAAATCAACCTTATTTTTCTGATATTATTTGGTTGAATATTTCAAAAATAACAGCGACTTTATTGATAATATTTTTTAACTATTACGGTTACAAAAAATATGTTTTTAATGGGAATTAATTATTAAATCATATTGTTTCTCAGGGGATTTAATGTTTCTATGAATATTTGAGACGCTAAATTCTATTCCAAAGTGCAATATTTACGATAGAGTTACATTAAAATAAACAAGGCTGATAAAAATGAAGAAAAAGATAATATTCTGGATTTGCGTTGCAATATTAACAAGTGCTCTTTGTCGGTATGTGCGCCTGGACAGGAATCAACGCATTTTATAACACAAGCTTGGACTATTTTTTTTGGACAAATTCTCTAACTCCCAATCTTTTAAAAAATCGAAAGGGAGTATTTTTTTATCCCAAAATAAATTTTCTCTCCTTGACTTCATACTCCCGTGTGGAGCCTTTTATGATTTCAAAAAAGAATTATCTAAATTAAAACAAAAAAGCAATCTCTGAAAAAGATTGCTTTTAAAAGATATTTAATTTAGATTATTCCTACTCTAAATCCTCTCCTTGATCATACGAATTTTCATCAATTTCATTTATTTCATAGACAGCGTCAAGGTCATAGCCCAGTCTTTGCATTGCGCTAATGCTTTTGAAATGCCTTTTTATTCCGCTATCTCCGTTAGCGGTTAATCTGTATATTCTTCCGGTTTTTGCGTTGCGAACCAGATCTGAAATTGTAAAAGAATCTACTGTTTCTTTTTCCACTTCTATAACATCTTCCCATCTTAGATGTCCATAGCTTCTAAATACGGAAGGATTTAAGATAAGCCTTTTGAATTTTTTATTGCCTATGTACTTTACAATATAAATATCAATATCGCCTATAGTTTTAATTATAGCTCCTTCTTGTATTTCTTGAGCGAGTTCAGAAACTTCCGGCAAAGAATCAACCGTCGCTGAATCTAATTCTTGAATATCTTCCCATTTATAGTTCCGTTCAAATTCTTTCGCTGTCTTAACCCATTTTTTTGTAGCATCGTTAATTATATAAATTTTATAATCACCAGATGCTTTAATGGGAGTACCATTAGAAATCAGGTAAAAAAAGGCACCGGTAACATGTCCTCTAACATTTGGCTTTATACCAGAATCAGCTTCTGTAACTGGAAAAGTTTCAGAAGTATAATCCAATCCGAAACGAAGAATTTTAGAAGTTGTTTCGTCTGAAATATTTCCCTTAAGCATTAAAGTTTTTGAACTGTTTTCAGGAATTATAACAGACAAATTGAAAAATATAAATTTTCCGTCATCGTTTATTTGAGCTTCTCCCAACTTAACATCCCCATCGTATAAGACTACACCGTCTATATCATCCTCAGTCATCCAATAAACTCCTTCTCTAACTCCAGAAAAACTAAGAGAAGAAATGATTAAATCTTTCGCGCTAGCAGCAGTAAATTTGACTTCAAGTAGATTTATATTTTTACTTCCTTTTTCTATACTACTATTTTGCGGATTATTCGGTCCAGAAGAAATTTCAAGAAAGTTAATCGGCGTATCTGTTGTCTTATGAAAAATTGTTACGCTGTTAATAACGGGAGTGTTTTTATTATTTGTAATATTTGTCCAAAGATAAGATTTCCATCTCAAATCATAACCGGGATATATAAATTCATATTCTCTTCCGGGAATAACCTGCATCCAATGAACTCCTCCGTCAGCAGATAAACTATATGATCTTCCTAAATTATTCGGATTATTGGAACTTCCTTGACGATCTCCTATTACCGCTTGACTTAATAAACCTCCTAATACCGCCGTTGTTCCCGTTGAACTTTGGTCAACTATTAATTTTGCTCCGGTAATCATTTTAGAAGTAGTATTAATTTTCAATGACTGAGCAATAGCCTCAGACGCGTAATGATCTTCCTCTTTTGGCAAACAAGCAATTTTATTACCAACATTCCAATCAGCAGTTGTTTTGGTAGTATCTTTGTATGAATTTGTTGAAAAATCTTCAACAAATTCATAAGGATACACTGTGGGAGGATCAGCAATATAAAACCATTCGCCACGAGCCATTTCACCGATTACGCTAATAGTTGAATTTAAACCAGAATCTACTCCTGATATAATTATTTTATCGGGAGCGGATGAATCTATAAAAATACCAATAGTATCAATCTCTTGTCTTAAATAAACCACATATCTACGAACATCAGAACCTTCTGAAATCTCTCCTTTTACTGTTAATTCTTTTGAACCGTTTTTTGGAATTATAAGAGAAAGATCAGAAAAAGTAACATAACCGTTATTTATAATGGCTGAACCTTTAATCTTAACATCTCCGTCATACAACTCTATTTTACTAATATCGTTGGCATTCACGGGCGAATATCCGTTAACTCCATCTACTTCCTTTTGAGCAAAAACGGTAAAGGAAGAAAGTAATAGATCTTCCGTGTCGTCAGTTTCTAATTTAACCTTGAACATATCTGTCCTTTGATAGATTCTGGATATAGAAAGTGAACCAGTTAAAACATCTTGATCTTCATAGGAAATATTGATTTTATTAATAAACGGGGGTGTATTTTTGTAAATAGAAGCAGTGGAATATGATGCGCGCCATCTTAAATCATAGCCAGGATAATCAAAACTATGTTCGGTTTTATTTATCACATTTTTAGTTATATCATCCCAATGAAGACCTCCGTCGGCCGATATTTCATAACCGATTACAATGCCAGATGTGCCAGACCCAGCACCCTGCATATCTATATCTGCTGTTAATGTGGCTCTAGTAATTTTTTTGGAAACTGCTTCATTAACTCTCAAAGATTGGACTTTGGTCATGGCTCCGTTTCCACCATCATCAACAAAAGGAAACTCAAGCTTTCCAGCACTCGTATCCCATATGGCGGTAGTATTAGCGCTATCTCTATAAGTAGTATTAGTAAAATTTTCTGTATAACTATAAGTATTGCTCTCTGCTTTTAAGCTACTGGCGCTAAGCGCGAAGAATAAACTTAAAAAAAATAAGCTCAAAATTTTAGTCTTGCTTATTATGCTTTTTTTCATTTTTAGTTC
Source organism: Patescibacteria group bacterium (assembly GCA_034660995.1). Taxonomy (GTDB): domain Bacteria; phylum Patescibacteriota; class Minisyncoccia; order JAHIHE01; family JAGLIN01; genus JAYEKL01. Next base: position 6,563 of record JAYEKL010000100.1, read on the forward strand.
CTTTCTAAAATCTTTTTAAAAAGATTTTAATTAATCAATTAATTAACTTTATATAGAATACCATAAATCAAAAATTTGTAAATTTTTTCCTATTCAAAATGAATTTTCTTTTGCTGGCTCCATGCTCCCGCGTAAAGCCTTTTGTGGTTTCAAAAAAATTATCTAAATTTAAACTTTTTCTAATCTTCTATTATTCCATCTAATATCAGAATACTCTTTTTTGATTTCATCGGGAAAACTTCCTATTGCTTCTCCAATAATTTCCAACCTTCTTATGACAGAATCTTGAGTCTGCGCAGATTTCATAAAATCATCTTCAGATACATTTTTAGTATACCCCTCTATGCATTTTATACTTTCTAGAATATGCTCAACTAAAATTTTGTAATTTTTACTCATAATATTTGAATTTTTTCCTTTTGGATTAAATTTCTAATATCTGGATGTATGGAATTTGAAGTTAAAATATCAACTTTTATTCTTATTCCCATTTTTTTTTCAAGCTTTAATTTTAAGGCTATTAAATCCAATAGGCTTTTACTTTTATTGAACTCTACCAGAAGATCCAAATCGCTGTTTTTTTTATATTTATTTTTAGCGTAAGATCCAAAAATAAAAGAACGAGAAACTTCCGCCTCCCTAAGAATAGGCAAAATTTGCAATTTTATTTCATTTGTTTTGTCCATGCTTTAATTATATATTTTTTTTATACAATGTCAAAATTTTGTATTAGTCCAACACATTCTGGACAATAAATTATTATTAATCATATAATCCACATGGGGAAGTTAAATCTAAGCTCCGATGATATCTTTTTGTATTATACCATACTAACCAATCCCAATTTTTTTTTAACTTCCTTTATAGTTTCTTGCGCAATTACTTTCGCTTTTTTAGATCCTTCGTTTAAAATTCTTTTCACTTTTTCTGGATCCTTTTCAAATTCTTCTCGTTTTTTTCTAAAATTTTCAAAGTAGTTGGAGATGTCTTCAGTCAGAGCGTTTTTAAGTTCGGAGAATTTTATGTTTTGGTCTTTAAATTGTTCAAGAAAATTTTTCTTATTTTTATCACTTCCAAATTCTTTTAATAGAGTTGCATAAAAATTATAAATATCTTTATTGTATTCGGTGGTTGAAACCGCTTTTCTCATTTTTTTCTTAATAATTTCTGGTTTATCATTAATTCCAATATAAGATTTCGGTCCGTATGATTTACTCATTTTTTTTGTCGGATCAGAGAGAGACATAATTTTTGGAGTTTTTGTAATGATATCCTTTGGTTCTGGGAAAGTATTACCAAACTTATTGTTAAAAAGTCGCGCGATTTTTCTTGTTAGTTCAATATGTTGAATTTGATCTTGTCCGACTGGTACAGCGTCAGCTTTATACATTAAGATGTCGGCAGCTTGTAGGACTGGATAATTGAAGAGACCCATATTAATATTTTTTTCTTGATTTTGTGACTTATCTTTAAATTGTGTCATTCTTTGTAATTCTGAAACTGGAGTGATGGTGTTAAAAATCCATGCTAATTCTGTGTGCTCTGGAATTTGTGATTGGATAGCAATCGTACATTTCTGAGGATTTAATCCAGCTGCCAAAAAATCAAGAGTTAAATCAAAAATTTGTTTAGATTTTTCTTTCGGATTATAATCTCCAGTGATTGAATGATAATCAGCGATAAAGAAAAAACAGTTATATTTATCCTGAAGCTCCACAAAGTTTTTAAGCGCCCCGAGATAATTTCCAATATGCAATTCTCCCGAAGGCTGAATTGCGCTGAAAATTGTTTGTTTTTTAGTCATAAGTGCTTGTTATTGGATTAGTTAGCAGAGGTTGTAGAGGCTTAGCCTCCAAACTGGAGGCTAAGCCTCTACAACCGTATTTCTTCAATAAAATATTTTTTCAAGTCTTTTCGCTTAT
>JAYEKL010000101.1:0-8456 GCA_034660995.1 Patescibacteria group bacterium
TTTAAATAATCTCTTAATGTTTAAATTTTTAATTAAAAATTAAAGCATTATTTACAAAATTAAAAATTGGAAATTAAAAATTCTACCTCATATATCTTTCAACTTTCCTTTTTCTACAAGCTCTTGATGGAGTTCTCCTATAAGCTTGTCATGTAATTCATCTAGAAGATAGGCATCATTTAAACTTCTAGCGACTTTTATACTATGTCCTATTCCCTTTTCAAACGCTAAAAATGTAAGTTTCTTTACTTGTCCTGCCGTGTCTAAATTTTTTAATTCTTCCACATCCTTTTTTAAATTCTTCTTATCTTCTTTATCATCAATTACTGCTTGAGTCTGCACAGAGCTTGGGGTTGTTTGATCAGGTTTCTCTTGAATATTCTCTTTCGTTGTCTCTACTTCTTTTGTCTCAACTCTAGAAACTTCTGCCTCAGTTCCAAGAGCCTCCTTTTTTAGAGCAAGTTTTTTTTCCATTTCTTCAATTTCCTGAAGATTTATATTCTCATTGTTTGTTTCAGGCATAATTTTTAGAATTTAAGATTTATATTAGAGCTTTCATACAAAAACTTATTTTTTCTCTTCGCCATATTTATCCAATCCGAGCCAAGCCCAATCTGGAACCTTGCCAGTTCCAGTAATCCACGCCATAAATTTATCTCTCTGTTTCTCGTCCGTTAGAGCATACGCAGCAAAAAGAGACCCTATTAAAGCAGTAGATTTGAGAGCAGTAGCAACTTTAATCATAATTCCTGTCGCAGCTATAGAATCCGCAACCGGCTCTGCTAAAAAAGCAAATCCTGCCGCAAGAGCAATAAGCGCTGCTACTTTTAATAATTCTGGATGATCCTTGAGAAACTCAAGAAATTCCTCAAGTAAGTCTCCTTCTTCTTCTCCAAGTCTCTCTAATCCATTTTCAAAAAAATCAATTGCTTTCTCAAGACCTTCTATTTTTTCTAAACGATAAGAATGGTCTCTGAGTAATTTTTCAGGATTATTAAGTTCGGTTTCTATATATTCAAGCTTTGAAAGATCTATTTCGTTCTTGAAAACCGCAGAAAGAGATCCCAATATTTCCTCTAAATCTTTTTTATCCTCTTCCTTAAGCATATTACAAGCTTCATCTTGACTTAAAAGTTTTTTAAATCTATCCTCCATGTCTTCATATTTCTCAATGCTTTCATTAACGGCTTTTTCAATTTTCACTCTTTTTTCTGCAACTTCTTCTTTAGCTTCTTCAATTTCCTTCTCACCCTTCTTGAATTCAAGATTTTCTTTAAATCTATCATTTTTATCCTTAATATCAACTTCCTTATCCTCTTTATCCTTATTTCTCCATATAGTAAACTTTTCGTCTTCCTCTATAATGTCCATTACTATCACCCCAATATCTTTCAACATTCCCTCTTCCTTCTCTGATAGATTCTCTCTTTCATTTTCTGGTAATGTTTGATTTTTGTTAATTTTTTTACATATTTCCTCGTATTCTTTTTCTAATCTTTCTGTAGTTTCTTTCTCCGTTGCTCCTATTTTTTCTAATATTTCTTTATCTCCATCAGATAAACTTTGATTTTTAAGAATTTTTCTACATACTTCTACATATTCTTCTTCTAATTTTTTTTTCTCAAAATCAGATAGATTATCTCCTCCCTCAGCAGTATTTTCTCCACCTTTTTCTATAGTCCTATCAACATCGGGATCCCCACTTAAAGTTCCTTCAACCCTTCCCTGATTTTCATTTATTTTGCCCATATCAACTTGATCTTCTGGGCTTCTGTCTTGTCCTGGTATTGACTCTAGTGATCTTTCCATAGTTTTAAATTAAAAATAATTAAACAAACTCTTTAAAACTTTTTGATTTTATCTCTTATTTCTTCTGTCTTTTTTTTATTAACTAGATTCACTGCTTTTTCTATTAATTTTGATTGCTTCTTTATTAAAACAAGCATTTTGAAATGAAACTCATTAAATAGCTTATCCATTTCCTTGCTTTTTCCCTTGTCGTTATCTGAATTATTATCCATTTTAGTTCTAATTAATATGTTTCTAATATTTGTTTTAACTGCAAAATAAATGACAGTAATATTTCATCTATAAAACCGCAAATAACAAAACCAATTTAAAATATTTATACCTTAATTTTAGACCTGATCTTTAACAGCTCATCTTTGGTTGTCTTTACCTCTTCATCAAATATCTTTTTTGCGTAAGAATTTTTTGCAATTAAAAATTCTTCCATTTCTTCAAGATTGTTCTCAGAAATTGCTTCAAACTCCGCAACTTCTTCTTCGCTAAAATTCTCCATAATTTTTACCCCAGCTCTCTTGCTAATAAGCTCCAAGACCTCTATTAAAACTTTGTTTCTATTTTCTTCCGACATTAAATTCAAATTAAGAGATTCAGTTAAATATTCTGTTGTTTTTTCATCAATTAATTTCATATTTGTTTTTTAATAGAATTTAAAATTAAAATTTGGGATAACACAAAAATTTATTTTTTATTCCCATTATTTATATTATCAATAAACTCTTTAATATCCTTTAATTTAATTTCCGTTGCCCCGTTTTCACCCTTATATTTCCCTATCCAGTCTGTAATATCTTTTATTTCTAGAGAATAAGCATGGCTTTGCAATTTAACAATTAATTCATTTAATTCATTGATATCAGTATTATCACTTATCTGTCTAGAGATTTCTGCGCCATAAATAAGATCTTTCAAATTCTTCAACTCCTCTTCTTTTAATTCTCCTAAATCCTTTTTTATACTATCTTTAAGATTATTGAATTGTTCTTCATTGTTGTCTATGTCAGGAGTTCCTTCACTGTCCGCAATCTTTTCTTTAAAGATACCTTCGGCCTTATCAAACATTTTAAGAAGATACTCTTTTGGATTATTAAGGTTCTTTGGAAGTTTTTCGATTTCTTTTCTTCTGTTCTCAAAAAAATCTTTAAAGTCTTGATGATCATCTTTAATATCATCTCTAGTCTTTATATCATCAAGAACACCTCTGATATTTATAACACAAGTATTTTGCATTATTTCTTTAGTCTTTTTGTCAGAATTAGAATCAAGATCATTAATGTCCCTTTGCACTTTTTCAAATTCTATTATTAAATCTCGTTCCGAAATAGAATCTAGATCTTTCCTTTTTTTTGAACTATAGTTTTCATTTACCCCAGATATTGCTTCTTGTTTTTTCTTATTTCTAAACGGAATTTTTCTTTCTCCTTTTTTTATAAAATTATCAATAGTGCTACTAAACTTCCCAACAGACGAGAATATTTTTCTTTTTCTTTTGCTTTTACTTCGCTCAATTTTCATTTTCAGTCCCTTCTTTAACATTTCTACTCCAATAAGAACTTTTTTCATTTCAATATATTCCTTTTGTGCTTCTAAAATTCCTTCTTTGCGAGATGTTCCAATTTTTCTTTCAAGTTCATCAACATGATTTGTCAATAACCCAGAACCCTTATCAAGTATTCTTCCTATTTCCAATTCTTCAATTCTATCTACAATTTTTCTTTCTTCATCTGTCAAATCCTCTTCTGGAATAAAAAGTATATCCTCATTTTCTTCTCTTAATCTTTCTATTTCTTTTGATTTTCTTATATATTCTTCTTCGGCTTTGTTTAATTCAAATCTTACAGGTTCAGATTCGGGTTTGGGCTCTGGTTCGGGTCCACCTCCAGGTTTAGGCTTGCCTCCGTCTGAACCTCTTACCAAACCTTCGTCCCCTGTTTTATCATCAATCTCAGCTGTTAATGTTCTTATTTCTCCAGCGATATATCCCATTTCTTCTCTATCATTATCTTCCTCGGCTTTCCTATATTTAGCCTTCAACTGCTCTAATTGCTCTTGTAAATTCTCTTCTGGTATTTCTGTGCCATCTTCGTCCCCTGTTTTATCACTAATCTCATCTGAGCCCCGACCTAAGCCTAAAACTTCTATTTCTTTTTTTCTTTTTTTCAATTCTGCTACTAGATTGCTTATTTCTAATTTTTTTACTTTTATTCCTACTTCGTCACCTTTTTTTTTCAACTCTAAAAGTTCAGACATAAGCCCTATAAGTTTTTCAAGCTTCTCTATAAATCCTTCAAATTTCTCCCTGTTTTCGAAATCTTCATCACTATAAGACCCTAGTTTATCTTTAAGCATATCCAAAATATTTTTATACTTTTCAATTTCTTCTTCAAGATTATTAATTTCACCTCCATTTTCCAAAGATTCCAACGGTTTCTCAAAAACAGTTACGAGTGCATTTGAAACTTCCATTTCCGCTTCTTTTTGTTTTTTTAATTCATCATTTTCCTTAACAATTTCTAACGCATTAATCACCGCAGAGTCATCACTAATATCAATCTCATTAACATCTTTAGCATCTCCATTATCTTCAAGAAACGTTCCAATTGTTCCTTCTATCGCGAAAGAATTAAGTCCCTTGTCATCAAAAAGGCTCCTATTCTCTTCAATAGTTTTTTTCAAATTAACTAAATCTTCTCTATCTACCTTAACATTATTGAACTTATATAAATATTCTTTATTTATATTTGAAGTTTTCACATTTCCTTCCTTTGTATTTTCCAAACGAATAGTATTCCCTTTCGGAGAGATGCTAGTAATTATAAAAGTTTTTTCTTGACCTGCGCCAGCTCTTAATTTAACTCTGTTCTTCTTACAATCTTTAAAGTACTCATCAATATTTTCTATGCCTGTTTCTTTTTCAACCTTAGCTACAGTATCTGTTTCTGTTCTTATTTCTCCTGTCACCTTTTCTACTTCTTGCAATTTATTTCTCTCTTCCTGTCGTCTATCATTCAATATCCGTTTCATTTTTTTATTATATTCTGCTAATTCAATTTTTATATCACTCACTCTAGCTATTAGATCTTTATTATTAATGTCAATGTCTCGCATCTTCATCTTATCAAAATATATTCCTATTTTTTCCATTGTTCCCTCTATTTCATCTGTGGTCAAATCCTCAAAATTTATGACTCTTAGCTCTTCTGCTAATTTTTCAATTTCTTCTGTCTTTTTCTCTTCCTCAATTTTTACAGCTTCTGATTTATCTATATTCTCTTTAACAATATCATCTAAAATTTTTGATCCGATTTCTTTATACAGTTCTAACATTTTATTCTGATCTTCTTCGTCTTTCTCACTAAAACCAAACTCATCAAGAAATCTCTTGTCTTCAGAGCCAGGACGAGGAAGATTTTTAATATTATTTCTCATCTTTCCAATATATGCTTCTTTATTAGTAGCTTCTTCAAGTTTTTCTTTTGTTTTTTCATAAAGCTGGCCATAAATCTCTTCTTTTAGATTATTCCAGTATTTTTCTTTTGACGAATCAATTTCTGTATTTCCAAGTTCTATTTCTTTCGCTCTATCTAATACATCTTCCATAATTTCTCCCTGTGCCAGATCTATCATACCTTCATTTGTTTCTCCATTAAGCTTATCAAAAAGTCTTTGCATGTAATCCATTCTTTCTTCCTCTGGAATTTCTTTAGCTTCTAAAGCTAATTTTAAATTTTGCAGTGCTTCTTCTCTCTGTTCATCTACCACTTCTTTAGTTGTATTTCTATTAACACTGTCAAGTTTATTTTTTGGTAAGTATCTTGAATTATCATATACCTCATTTCCTGTTTTTTCTTTAGTTAATCTTTCTTTATGAAAATCATAAAAACTCTTTTCTCCTTCAATAGACATATTTTTTATCTTTAAACTAATAAAATTTTATCTAAAATAAATTTCTTAATTAGGAACTTTACCGATCATTCCCCTCTTGAGATGGGCAAGGGGTGTGTAACAAGCTTTTTAACACACCCCCAACCCCCTCTCTAGAGGGGAATTATAAGAAAATCAACAGACCCTAGTTATTCCAGCGCTTTTGGCAACAATAGCAGAAACGGCAAGCACTTGTCATAATTCAATTCATAAAAATTAACTCCCATATTTATATTTTTATAATACGCTTTAATGTTTTCTTTGTAAAATTTTTCTGATTGGATTAGCCACGTCTTGTTTTTCAATTTTGACGCTAAAAACCATTTTTCTAAAATTCGCGCGGCACGACCGTTACCGTCATGAAAAGGATGAATATGAGCAAAGACCAGATGTAGCATTGAAGCGAAATAAAATACTTCTTTAATATTTAAATCTTGCTTTAATAATTTATTAATTGCTCTAAAAAAAATTTTCATTTCCCTACCTACATTTTCAGGTTCTACCGCTAAATAAACTAATCCATACTGATTGAAAACTCCCACTTTATCGTCCCGATATTTTCCTCTCCGGCTTTTAATCAGAAAAGATTTTGACAGCATTTCGTGCGATTTCAATAGATTATTTTCCGTTAATTCATTTTCTTGAGCAAAATCGTAAGCGCTAATCAACTCTACAATTTCAGAATATTCTTTCGGCTTAGCCTTTTGCTTGACTGCCTTAGTATTCATAAAAGAATTCAGGTCCATTGGATTGCCCTCTATATTTGACGAATACACCGCCGAGGCTTCGATTAAATATTCCAAATCAATTTTCGGAGAATCTTTTTTCAGATTACTAAAACAGTCCGCTAAATCAATCTTTATTTTTTTCTGATACCGATTAAAGTATTCCTTTTCCAAAATATCCATATCTCCAATTTTATAGACTTTAAACTAAATAAACACTAAAGAATATCACACTTTTCTAAAAATGTCAATAGCTAATAATACAGTAAAAAAATAAAAGATAATTTATATTATTCCAAATATCTTAATCAAAAACAATAAATACAGAACTAGATACATCATTCCTTCCCAATTATATATTTTCCTTGAAATTCCAGAAAATATATACAGAATTGTAGTAGCAATCAAAAATGGAATTCCGATATAAAAAGTCGTATCATCAATACTAAGATCAGCTATCATCGCCGGAACACCAACGACTACCAGAGCGTTAAAAATATTTGAACCAAAAACATTCCCAAGAGCGATTTCATACTTTTTCTTCATTGCCGCTCTGACAGAAACCACAAGTTCAGGAAGAGATGTTCCAATTGCTACGGCACTCATAGCAATAACCGCTGTTTCAATACCCAAATTATCAGCAATATTTACTAAAGACTCTACAGTATATTTTGCGCCGATATATATAAAAAAGGCGCTTCCTATTAAAGTAACAAACACTCCAAGTTCTATTTTTGGCTTATAAGTCCATAACTTTTTCAAAAATCTATTTCTACTTGCCTTTGTTGGAGGAAGTGTAAAATCTTCTTTGTTGTTTTTTTTATTATATTTTTTATGACTTATAATAGATCTTTCCTTGCTAGAAGAAATAATATAGAAGAAATATATTAAATATGTCAACAACAGAATAAAACTTTCAATTAAACTAACTTTTTTATCCATCAGCACAAAGAGTAGAATGGTTGTCGCGGTAGCAAGAAGAGGAAGATCAAGATTAATCAAGCTTCGTTTTATGCTCATTTTCCTAGAAATAATAGAAGCAACTCCAACAACAAGCAAGATATTTGCAATACTAGACCCAATGGCATTTGCAGTCGCAATTTCAGTCTGCCTATTTAAAACTGCTATTACCGATGTTGCAAGTTCAGGGAGAGATGTTCCCATACTAACAATTGCAATTCCAACGATAAAAGGAGAAATCTTCATTGATAAGCCAATTTTCTCACTGCTTTCCGTAAAAAAATCAGCTGATTTTATTAGAATTATCAAACTTACAATGAATACTACTATCCAAAACAATAAACACATAGCTTGTTAAACTTATTAGATTAGTTTTCACATATCTTGTATAAAACCTTTAAACTACAAAAATATTTATCACAATATTTTAAGAAGCTCTAGTAGCTCTACCTACCGGAGGACGAGAGGTTCTACCTGCTGAAGGACGAGAAGTATTCTTTAAATCTGACCCCCTGCTTTTATATTTATGCGGATCACTTTGTCCTGTTATTCCTCTTCTAAGTTTGTCAATATCTCTTTTTCCGAACCCTTTCCTCATCTCTTTTATATCAATCCCTTCTTTTTCTATTCTTTTAAACCCATCTCCTACAAACCTTTTGCTTTTAAATCTTCTTGTAAAATTATCAAAATCCTTTTTTTTCAAAACTGCTTTTGTTGGATTAAAGGTCTTGACGGCTTTTATAAAGGCTGCTTTCTTTTTTGGAGAAACTCCATGTACTTTATGTAGGACTTTTTCCATTTTTTTTGTTCCGCTTCCTGAAAAATCATTAAGTTTATTATGTCTAAAAACTTTTAACTTATGATCATAAACTTTTTTCTTTACCGTAGTCAAATGCCCAGCTATCATTTTTTGCTCTAGTTCGTCTTCTCCCTTTTTTGGCTTTTTCTTTTTTTCTTTATCTTTCCTTAGTCTTTCTATCTCCTCTTTTTTCTTTTCTTCATATTCCTCTCTTTCCTTTTCTAACTTGTCTATTTCTTCCA
>JAYEKL010000102.1:0-1654 GCA_034660995.1 Patescibacteria group bacterium
AATTTTGCAATCATCTACTGCTTGAATGATTGAATTAATATTCTCAATACGGATGGTTGGTGTTTTACCTACAAGCCAATCATTAGCAAATTTACACTCTAATTTATGTATAAAATCCATTAAATTATTTGTCTTGAACCTTTCATAATATCTAAGCAAAGGTGCAATCCAGTAATCTGCTTCAAAACCTTTTTGCATTAAAAGTAAAGTGTTAAAAATTTCAAAATTATTCATCAAATCGTAATTGTCTTGATCAAATAACTGTTCATAATGTTTTTTATATTTGTCAACAAATCTGAACGTATCTTCACCTTTTTGAAGCAATGGTGGTAAGCTCGAATAGGTTTTTGTGTTTCGATCATAACTTTTGGGTTTATAAATGTTGTCCTCAAATTCTTTGAGCAAACTTACAGCCGCTTTTTGTTTTACTAAAATGGCACGAAGATGCGATAAGAAGTTGTCAAAATCCTCTCCAAAATAGGTTTCTGTTTCTTCCCATTTTTTAGCGCACTCTAAGCGTTTTGTGTTATCAATAATTTTCCCAAGATTATCAGTTTTTAAAATATCACTATTTCGAAGCTTGACACCACGGCTATTCATAACAGTAAACAGTCTAAAAGCATCTTCTAATCCCTGTGCTGCTACATAAATCATAAGTACATTAGAGCGTAGATAAGGAAAAAAATCATCAATATGATTATTTGTAAAAAATGAACTTATTGTCAAAATAGCTTTTGACATATTTTTAATAGAAATATCTTCGTCTTGATTATTTATCTTTTGTTTTAATTCATCATGTTTTTTCGTCCCATTTTGCTGTTTTACAAATTCATTTATAAAATTCTTCACTTGGTCACGAATATCAAAAACGATCCTTAATCTCTCTGGAATATTATCATCAGGATTTGCCATTTGATGAATTGTTTCTTTGCAGGCTTTTATACGAACCTCATTGGTAGGAGAAGTTAAATCACGAATGACTGCAGTTAGTAGAAAAAGTGTTGTCAATCTTTGTTGACCGTCCAGCAAATCATACTCCTCATATTTTGTCGTGCCTTCTTCTCTCTCCTTTTTCTGCAATACCATTGAACCTAAAAAATATTGCGAATCAGGATTAGAATTACGTGCCTCCATAATATCATCTAACAACTCAGTAACTTGGTTTGTATCCCATATATAAGGTCTTTGGTACTCAGGAATCCGAAACCATTTTGAAAAAACGTCTTTTATTAACAGCTTATCACTTTCAATTTTCTGGGCCATAGCTTTTTTTCCTTATTTAAGTGTTATTCGGGCTATATGCATATGACTATATGACGCACAACGTTGCTAATCAGCCGCGCGGCTTTTTGCGTCGGCTGCATTAGCCTTGTTATGCATAAATCACATCAAAAAACGATAGTATCACTTATATAATTTTTGCATACACAGTCCTACCATTATTTTGTTTAAAGTCCTGCTCCTATCCCGCCGAGTATCCCCATAAGAATTACGCCGAGGATAAATAATATGATAGCAGCGGGGATTGTTGCAATTGCCCATTTGATCATAAAAACAACCATTGATCCAAAGGGCATCTGAATATCAGTTACAACTACTTCATGTTTTTCCATAATTATTTCCTTTCGCTTTTGTCATGCTACGATGCATAACG
>JAYEKL010000103.1:0-4308 GCA_034660995.1 Patescibacteria group bacterium
ACTAGCTTGCTTTAATAATTCCATTATTTTTGTCATTCCCGTGAAGACGGGAATCCAGTTTATCTCAATAAATAATACTTTTCGTATAATTTTTTGAATTTATAAAAGCGGAGTTATTAAAGCAAGTGAGTATAATAATCAAAAATTATGAAATTTGGCGCTCATGTTTCAATCGCGGGAGGAATTGAAAAGGCTCCTGAGAGAGCTCACGAAATTGGTTGTGAGTGTTTTCAGATGTTTTCTAGGTCGCCACATGGAGGAAAAGCAAAAGAAATTACAAAGAGTGTTACAAATAATTTTAAGGAAAATTGCAAAAAATATAATTTAAAAAATTATTATATTCATTCGCCATATTATATAAATTTGGCCTCGGTTAATAATAAAATATACTATGGTTCAATTTCAGCGATTAAAAAAGAATTGGAAACAGCAGATTTATTAGGAGCAAAATCTGTTATAACTCATTTAGGGAGCGCGAAAGAACTTGGCGAAAAGGAAGCGCGGGAAAAACTAGTTAAGGGATTAATAAAGGTATTTAATTCTCTTAATTTATCTTGTCAGGGGAAAATAATTTTGCTTCTGGAAATCACCGCTGGGTCTGGAAATATTATGGGTGATAATTTTGAGGAAATTGCATATTTTTTTACAGAAGCAGAAAAAAAAATTCCTAAAAATAGTTTAGGAGTTTGCTTTGATACTGCTCATGCTTTTGCTTCTGGTTATGATCTGCGAGATAAAAAAGCAGTCAAAAAGACCTTTGATGATTTTGATAAAATAATTGGACTAAAGAGATTAAAGCTTATCCATTGCAATGATTCTAAAGTTGATTTAGGGTCGCACATTGATCGGCATGAAAATATTGGCAAGGGGAAAATAGGAATGGAAGGATTTGAAGCACTTGTTAATGAACCGCGATTGCAACATCTGGATTTTATTTTGGAAACGCCAGGCGGAAAACAGCAGGAAGATTTAAAAGTTTTGAGAGGATTTTAGAGGTGGAAGTAAATAATCTTTAGATTTAATTTATTAAATTAATTATATGGAATTTGGAACACCTAAAAATTTGAGTGCTGTTTCTGAAGGTAATGACAGTGTTGAGACTAGAGAAGAAGATTTTAATCAGTCTATTATAGAAATGGCAGAAAAATATTTTCTCAAAGGAGATTTTAAGAAAGCTGTTTTATTTTTGGAAAGCGCTGAGGATGAATTTATTGAGACGAGAATTGAAGAATTATTGAATGGGGACGATAGCGACAGAAGATTAGCAGAGATAATGTATCAATCAACAGAATGGAAAGATGAAACAAAAGGAACAACCGAAAATGTAAAAATAAAAAAAAGTGATGAAATAAGAGTTGTGATGCCAGAAGAAAAATATAATGACGGTAAAGTATTGTTTCTAAAACCGGATGAATTTGCGGAATTTATGAAGAAACGGAAAGAAAATAAACTGAAAATTGGGATAGGAGAGGAAGGAGAATTGATTATTGAAGCTAAAGATCCGGAAGTCGTTTTAAATAAAGCGGAAGAATGTTTCAATGGTGGAGATTTTGAAAGCGCTTATTCTAAGTTGATGCTTATTGACGAAGAGAGCAAAAAGAAGAGAATGGAAGAATTATCAAGTGGTAGTAACGAAGAAAGAGACTTGAAAGAGAAGATGTATGAGTCAACGGAATGGCAAGATGAAATAAGAAACGATACTTGGGAGAAAAAAATAAAAGATAGAAAAGCAAATGATAAAAATTAATTTTTATATAATTAAATGGATTAATTATTAATAAAAAAATATGAAATTTGAATCATTAACGGAAAAAGATCAAGCTGAAACTGAAAAAACGATTGATGTTGAAAACAGAACAGAAACTTCTTCTGAGGAGGTTGAGAGTGCTGTTTCACAAATTAAAGAAGCGTTAAGAAATCAAACAGAAAAACTGTCAAATTTTTCCGAAACAGATATACTTGAGTTAGCGGAACTTGATAATGCTTTATCAGAAGATCCTGCTAGCCTTGTTGAACAGGTAGATAGCTCTGACTTAGAACAGTGGACAGAGGATATTGTTGCGTTTATAAATTCTGTCAGTGAAAAAGGAAATATGGATAAACTCGTAGAATTTCTTACAAAAAATAATAGACCAATTAAAGCGTTTACTGTGGCAGTCTATTTTTCTACCATGGGTTCGGCTCTTGCGGATAGTTTAATGGGAAGCGGTGTTCAAATTGAGTCTGATAATGGAGAAAAAACTTCTTTTGATGATTTGGCAAATAATCCGGAATTTAGAGAGACTATAGAAGATAAACAAGGTATTCCGGTTGATATATTACAAGGATATGCTGTAGCTCCCCTTTTAAATGAAGAAGGTTTTTCAGTAGATTTTAGAATTAGTGAGAATGATGAAGGAGAGAAAGAGTTTGGGATTAGATCTATGGGGACTTATCATGTTCAAGGGGAGGCGGAAGAGGTGCAAGAAGATTATAAAAAGATGGGTGAATTGATTCATAGTGTAGTTGAAGATGATGATAAGTGGACAACTGATGCAACAGCTCTGAAAATAACTATGGAAAATTTTCAGGATAATAAAGAAAAAATAATTGGAGAGATGTCTTCAATTATGAATATTTCTGAAGATAAAATTTCTAATTATTTTGAAAAGGTTATAGAAGCGAATGAGCAAGAATATAGAGACGAAAAGGTGTCAGCTGTCTCAATGGAAGAATGGAATATCAATGAAGAATTTCAGGCAAAGGGTGACATAGCACAGAAATACGAAGAGATAATGGATAAATACGATTTAAGTAATTCAGAAGAAAAAACAGAAGCAACGGAAGAATTTGAAAAATGGGGAGAGGACAACGGTTACGATAATGTTTATGAGGATTTGGGCAGAGAAGAATTAGAAAATCCATTTGCGATAGCAGAATCGCATGAAACAATAGGAGTGATGACAGAAGATATATATTCCAAGGTTATAGAAGATGATTTGAAAAATAAGTTTGAAGAGGAAGAATATGATTTGGAAGAATTAAATAATGATCCAGAAAAAGCATTTTCCATATTGTGTGATTTAGTTGCAGAAAGAAAAGGAGTAGATGATCCTGCAGGGAAAGAAGCGATAAAGTCAAATTTAGAAATGTGGTGGACAGCAAATGACTATGAAGATACTAAAAAGATTGTAAATGGCGAAAAATTAGATAAAATACCAACCATAGTAGAGGCGACAGAGTTTGAAAATTTTAAAGAAAATTTTAAAGAATTGGTGTTAAACGGTTTGGAAAAAAATGGATATGATTTTGACAAGCTAAGTGAAATTGCTAAAGAAAATCCGAAAGAGGTTATTAATATTTTATCAGATTATGTTTCAAACGAATATAGTGACGAGGATGGATATGATGGTAATGCTCGCTCTTCTATTTTTATGGGAGTAAAACATCAATTGACAGAAACAGGAATTTCAAATCTAGATAAATTTGCCGTGGTTCAAACATCTGAAGGAGACGGGCGTATTGTTAGTACGCTTATTGCCGAAGATGATGACAAATTAAAAACAACTTCAATTGATTTTCATCTTACAGACGATGAAGTGGCAGATAATGAGAAGGTGGAAGAAAAAGTAGACAAGGCTCACAAATCTGTTACTGATAAAATAAA
The DNA here is from genome assembly GCA_034660995.1 of Patescibacteria group bacterium. Taxonomy (GTDB): domain Bacteria; phylum Patescibacteriota; class Minisyncoccia; order JAHIHE01; family JAGLIN01; genus JAYEKL01. The sequence continues at coordinate 3,647 of JAYEKL010000103.1, forward strand.
AGAATTAAACTTGCGAGAGAAACTTCGTCAAATATTATAATTTAGAGTTCTAATAAAAGTTTGCTGGAAGAATTTAGCAGTGGCGGATTTAAAAATATGCAAGAGGTCTAATATAGCAAGATATTTTTCAAATTAACAAGCGTGTAAAAATATCTGATAATATTATATACGATGGGTTGTTAATTATTTGATTTTAAAATAACTAAATCTTTTAATCATAGATATGAGAACTGGAAAGTTAGTGACAGGCACAACTTCAAATCTTGAAGGATCAATTAACGATGTTTTTGAGTTTGTAAAAAAACACAAAAAGATAATAGCTTTGGGAGAATTGGCGCTTTATACTTCTTCTTTCGGTCCAGCAGTTTTGAAGGATTTGGCAGGAAGTAATGTTGAGGTAGAAATTTATGGCGAAAAAGTGCCACTAAAAAATTTAGTGGACAATCCAGAGTTGATTAAAACAATAGATAGAAGGCATAATTATGTTACTCCTATTGATATTCTTACTGCTTATTCTCCTCCAGAAAGTTTTAAGCATGACATTACAACTTTTTCTCTTAAACATCATGTAAAAATTATAGATGAAAATAATGTAGATAGATCAATATATTTTAGTGATATTGGAGGAGATTCTGAAAATTTAAAAAATTAGAAAGTGATTT
>JAYEKL010000103.1:4318-8242 GCA_034660995.1 Patescibacteria group bacterium
GAGGATATAGGCATATCATTTAAATATGAAGAAAAATGTACATTAGATGATTTTTTAAAAAATAAAGATAAAATAATAGATATTTTTTCTAGAGATTTAGAAATACCAAAAGAAAAAGTGGAAAAATATATAGAAAATTTAATTATGCCTGATATATCTAATGTGTCTGTAGTAGAATTTGAAGATTTTAAGATAAGTAAAAACTTAGAAATACCAGAAGATGCTATGAAGTTGCAACAAATCAAAGAAGAGGTTTATGAAAAAAATAATGTTTATTCTGAAAAATGGGAAGGAAAAAATTCAGAAAATTGGTTGAAAGCTGAAAAAGAATTAGAAAAATGGGGAAAAGAGAATGGTTACGAAAATTTTGACAAAGCGCTTTATGAAGAAATAGAAAAAAATAATAACAGTCCTATAAACAAACTTGAAATACTTAAATTTCAAGAAAATATAGAGTATGAAAATTCTGAGAAGTTTAAAGATATTGTTATAGATGTTTTTAAAAAAGAAGGGTATGAAATTTCAATATTAAAAGAAATCGCAGAAGACAATCCAGAAGAAGTTATAAAAATAATCTCGGAGGTTATGGGCAGAAATATTAAGTACGATCATATTGAAGCTAAGCTTGACTTTGTTAGCAAAGATTTACGAAATATGTATCAGGAATTTAAACATGATCAAGGAATACCATATATAACACTTGAAAGCAAAAAAGGAGTGTGCCATGATTATGGAATTACCTTTGTCGCGGTTAAAAATGTATTAGAAGAAGAGGGAGTGCCAAATCTTGAAAAATTTGTATCATTATCTACTATTTCTGAAAAACAAAATCATCTCTGGAATACCTTTGTTACAGTTAATCCCAATAATTCGGATAAGGTTATTATAACTTATGGTGATCCGACATGGCATGATTCATCGGAAGGAGAATTTAATGCGGTTGATAAAGATCATTATTACACAAACATCAAAGAAAAAATTGATGAGGCGCATCAAAAATTTTTAGAAAAAATAGATGATTATAACATTCTTGCTTTTCAAGAAGAGCTCAAAAGAATTCTTACTCAACATGATCCGAGACAATATGATAGGGACCATAAAATTGAAGGAAACAAAGAATTGCGTGAGACAGAAAAAAATATTGAAGCTTTACGAGAAGAGAAAATGGAAAACGTGAAAGGGAATTTGAAAAATGCGAGAGAGAAGATAAAAAAATTGTATAAGAAAAAAGATTCTGAAACGAATCCAGAATAACAGAGTACAAACAAGGAAATTATAAAAAATAAAATAAACTAAGAAATGAATAAAAAAATAATTTTAACATCAATTTTATTTTTGCTTATTTTAAGCGGAGTTGTTTTTGCTTTTCAGAAAAACGAACAAAGCGAGCAAAATAATAAAAGCTTATGTTTTGGATTTGGGAATTAGAAATTATTTATTGCGTTCTTTTGATCGTGAGAATTTTGTTGTCGAAGGAAGCGTTATTGAAAATTTTGTTTATTTGTCTTTGCTTTCTCAGTTTCAAAAAGATTATCTATATTTCTATCGCACTGTTTCCGGAGCGGAAATTGATTTTGTGATTGAGAAAGAAAACGGCAAAAATATTCTCTGCGAAGTTAAATATCGCTCAAAAGTTACGGTGCCACTGGCAATGAAGAATTTCCAAAAGCGATATCCCGGTTTAGCTGATCAAAAAATAATTATTACTAAAGATTTGCTTAAAATAGAAGAAAAAGTTTATTATTTGCCAGCAGTTTTATTGTCGTTTGTAAAATTATAGAAAGATATTTATTTTTAATTCTAATTTTTTAAATTATAAATATGAAATTTGAAGCGCCTGAAAATTTAGATACGGCTCCCGAAAGCGAAGCGGAAAGTTTTCAAGAAGAAATTGAAGAAAAAATTGAAGAAAAAGCGGAAGAGTTGGGAATCTCAAAAGAAAAGCTGATTGAGCTGGCGGGTTTGGATTTGGAAAGCTTGGAAGCGGAGGAATTAAAAGAGTCGAATTTAGGGCGAGGAGATTTTGATTCTATTAGGAGCGATATGGGAGCCACGATAAACGAATTTAATAAAGAGAATGTTGATGAAGCAATAAGTGAGTTTGAAAGAAACAAAAAAGAAGGTGAAGAATTGAATGGTGAATATTTACAAGATAAAAATCCATTAGGAGTTTCAAAATATGAAAAATTTGCGGAGTTTGCGGGCAAACATAAAAGAACAATTATTCTTGGCGAATTGGCGCTCTATCTTTCTTCTCATGGCACGTCGGCTTTTAATTTTTTAGTAAATAGCGATTTTAATGCGGAAATTAATGGTGAGAAAGTTTCGTTAAAAGATTTGGTGGATGATCCGGAGCTGATAGAAGTGAATGAAAATATAGATGGAGCCTATGAGGATTTGTGCGATTTGCAAAAAGACTATGACGCTCCAGCGAATGAAAATTTTGAACATGATGGCTATGTGCTTTCTATTAATTCAGAGGTACGTTCATTTTCTGGCGACGAAGATCCTAAAGACAAAGAACTTGTCCATATTTCTTTTGAACCTAGTGATGAAAAAATGCCTCCCAAAGTTTCCGATGGAACACAAAAAATATTAAGAGGCATAGATGATATTTCTCAAGTAGAGTTTAGAGGATCTCCCAGTAATTTTATAACGGAAATGACCGCGAATGAGCTTTCGGAAAATAAAGAAGAGGTTATTGATATTATTTCTGAAAATTTAAACGCGCCGCGAAATGAAGTTAAGAATTATATAGAAAATGTATATACTTCAGATGTTTCTGATATTTCTGTTGTGGATTTTAGTAATTTTGAGATTAATCAAGAACTGGACGATCCGAAATTTGAAAATCTCAAAGCAGCGGAAGCGTCTGAGTATGATTATGAAGATATGGATAAGTTTGAAGATTTATTTTTGGGTATTTTGGAAAAAGAGGGATATACGATAGAAGAATTAAAAGAAATTGCCGAAGAGAATCCTGAAAAAGTAATTTTGATAATATCAGAAGTAATAAATAAAAATTTGGAATATGATGACGATGAATGGGAAAAAATGAAAAGCGGGAATTGGAGCGAAAAAGACGAAAAAACTCCCCATGAAGCATTAAGTGAAGGAAAAGCTATTTGTTATGCGTACTCGTCGGCTTTTATTTCCGCCAAACATATTCTAGAAGAAAAAGGTGTTCCCAATTTTGATAAATTTGTGGCTCTCAATGATGGCGGCGGCGGGGAGAAAGGAGATCATAGTCATGTTTGGACTGAAATTGTTACTGCCAATAAAGAGGGGAATTTAGATGTTTCTCACATTGATCTTACCGACGCGGACGAAGACTCAGGATTATTGTCTGAGCTGTTTGATTCTAAATTAACCAAAGAAGAATTAAGTATCAACAACGAAGAATTTAACTCTAAATATGCTGAACATATTGAGGAAGATCATGAAGAAGACGGACAAGAAATAGAAGAAGACGAAGAAAAAACGGAGCAAGAGAAAGAACACAAGACGACTTTTTTAGAAAAAGTAAAAAATTATAAATTGATTTATGCTCACGAAAAACTCAAAAAATTTCTAACGGAATTTGATCCGCGTCAATATCACAGAGATCATAGAGTTGAAGGAAGTAAAAAATTGCGCGAGACAGAGGATGATATTGAAACTTTGCGAGAGGAAAAGGCAGAAAATGTAAAATGGAGTTTGAAGAAAATAAGGGAGAGAATAAGCAAACTGTAAGGAGAAAATCTCAGTTTGGCGATTAACAAAAAATAAAACAAACAAAAAGTGAATAAAATAACAAAGAAAAGGACAGAGTCGTCTTCTGAAGATAGAAACAACGCTTATTATCTCCCAGCAGTTTTATTGTCGTTTGTAAAATTATATAAAGATATTTTTTAAATTAACAAGTATAAAAATATATGATAATAT
>JAYEKL010000104.1:0-8237 GCA_034660995.1 Patescibacteria group bacterium
AATATATTATGAAGCGTGTTTAAATCAACAAGATGCTACACATCGCGAGAAGTATTTAAAAACTTATCACGGTAGTATGTTTATAAAAAAGAGGCTCAAATCTTATTTAACTGGGTAAAGAAAAAGGCGGGGGAAAAGAAAGAGGATGACAAGGAAAACGAAATTTATTTAGATGATGATGATAAAGATGATAATGAGGGATGATATTTTAGTTAATTTGTCATTTCGAATCCCGATAGGGTGAGAAATCTAAGAACTATACTATGCTAGAAAGAAGAAAGGTTTCAGTGAGATTTAATTAGTTTATAGATCTCTCCATTCCGCTATCGCTACAGTCGAGATGACAACTATGCTTAGGATGACAGTTACGCTTAGGATGATAGCTACGCGTTGATGTCATTCTGAATTTAGTTCAGAATCTACGGTATATTACAGTGAATTAACCTACAAATCACAGACTAAGTGTGGTAATCAAAAGATCCTGAAACAAGTTCAGGATGACAGTTATGCGTTGATGTCTGAATCTTAATATCCCAATATCCCAATATCCTAATATCTTAATATTTATATCTATCCAATATTATGAAAAGGTCGTTTCTAAAAATTATTTCATTGCTTCTTATTGTCGGTATGAACTGGTCGGCGATTTCTTTGCTTGGTGAAACTGAGGCTTGTTTTAATGATGTGGAATTATCAGAAAAAAATATTATGGAAACGGGAATTTTGAATTTTGAATTAAGCTCGGAAGATGATTTTGCGCCAGAAGTGACATTGGGACAAAAAGCGATAAGAGAAATTGATGTAGAAAATCTTGATAGCACAACGGATTTTAAATATGGAGTAAGAGTTGAAGAAAATCCTGTTGGCGATCTTTGCGGTTATTTATATCTAGATGACGGGACTAGCAATGAACCATTGAACAGTTTTGATTCTGAAAAAGTTTTGTTCTCAGAAAAACAAGAATGGATATTTAAAGCTTCTTTGGATGGCAATGGTGAATTTTGGCAAAATAAGGAATGTAAATTCAATCTTGTTTTTGAAGGACAGCAAGATGATGATGGCGGGTTTTCTGATATAGAAATAATTGAAAATACCGTTACGGCAGGAGAATTCGGCGATCATTTATTGATTAGTAAAGTCTATTATGATGTTTGCAATGAAACAGACGGTAGTTGTGGGGAATACAAGGGAAAAGAGCCGAAACATGAATGGATAGAACTTTATAATCCAACAAACCAGATCATTAGTTTAAAAGACTGGAAAATTTGTAATAGCGATCGATGTAGAACAATCAATTCAAATAATGATAGTGTAAAGATTTCTCCTTTGGGTTATGCTATTCTCGCGCATGATGCCACTATTTTGAAATATTGGGATATTTTAAATGCTGAAGTGGAAACGACAGTAATTTATCAATTGGGAGGAAATTTTGAAATGAACAATGATAATGACATGTTGGTCCTGAAAGATCCTAGTGGAGAGATTATTGATCAGATGAATTGGGGGACGCCTAATGGAAATTGGAATAATTATAACGACGATCTATGGAGTCCTGGAGCGGATGATGTTGAAAAGGGGCATATGCTTGGCAGAGTGCCAGTTGGATTAGACACTAATACAAAAGATGACTGGCAGGATTTTGGTTTACCGGCTGTGAGTAGCGTAGTTGTAGGTCCATTGCAAGCCGAACATTATGGCTGTTGTGGCAACGGCAATGAGAATGTCTCACAGAATAATTGTCCTACTACTTGGTACAACGCGCTGGGATTATATTACAGCCAGCAATTAACCATTGATTGGACTGCGACAACAACTAACACTTCCGGCGATAGTGAATTATCAATTGACATTGTTTATATCACTGACAATGACTGTAGCGGAGATATTTCAGACGGAGATAGTTCTTATACTATCACGAGCGGCACAGACAATAACGGAAGCTATGTTTGGGCTGGCTGGATTAATTATTGGGGCGATAATGGTGATGACAGCTTATGGAAAGATGAAGATGGTGACTTTGTTCCATATTTTTACGGATTGACTTGGATTAAAATAACCGCTACCAGTTCTGATCCTGAGAATTCTATGGTCAGCGATTCCGACACAAGCATCGCGATGTTTGAACCTATGCCTCCGGGAATTAGCGCGGAACAGATGCAGTCAATACTGGAAAATTCTTCTTCTTGCGACGGTTGTTGCTCAAAATCCTCAGATAATTATTTTGAAGCGAATAATCCTGTTGACGGTAGTGAAGAAGACGCGGGCGAAAATGAAGATGTTGTCGGTGATGATGATACTACTATCGAGGATACTGCTGATGATACCACTGAAGACACAGAAGGCTCCACAGCCCTCCGGGACAATGGAGCCAACGAGGAAGATGAAGATGATATGGAAAATGGAGATGATGAAGAGGCAAAACCAGAAAATGAAGATGAAGAGGATGATGATGAAGACACAGAAGGCTCCACAGCCCTGCGGGACAATGGAGCCAACGAGGAAGATGAAGATGATATGGAAAATGGAGACGATGAAGAGGCAAAACCAGAAAATGAAGATGAAGAGGGTGATGATGAAGACACAGAAGGCTCCACAGCCCTGCGGGACAATGGAGCCAACGAGGTGAAAGAAGAAGATGAAGATGTATTAACACATCCCAACCCCTCTCAAGAGGGGAATCAAGATGATGGGGCCAGCGATGAGGATGGTGATGGAGCTAGCAGTGACACAGATGCTAAAGATGAAAAGAATGTTTTGGATTCAGAAGAAAAGAATTTGCCTGATGATGACGATGATGCTGAGAATGATGACGATACGGATGCAAATGGCTCCACAGCCCTGCGGGACAATGGAGCCAACGAGGAGGATGATGATGATGTAGATAATGAAGACGATGAAGAGGCAAAACCAGAAAATGAAGATGAAGAGGGTGATGATAAAGACACAGAAGGCTCCACAGCCCTGCGGGACAATGGAGCCAACGAGGTGAAAGAAGAAGATGAAGATGTATTAACACATCCCAACCCCTCTCAAGAGGGGAATCAAGATGATGGAGCCAACGATACTGATAGTGATGGTTCTAATAATATGGTTGATTCAGTTCAGGCTTCTGTGTAATTTAGGAATTAGGAATTAGAGATTATAGGGATGCGTAGCTGTCATTCTGAATCCATTCGGCAAGCTCAGGACAAGCTTAGTTCAGAATCTACGGTATATTAAATCAAAACTAACCTATAAATCACAGACTAGTTGTAATAGTCAAAAGATCCTGAATCCGCCAGCTGGCGGATCAGAGCCTGTCCTGAATTAAGTTCAGGAATGACAACTATATATAGCGTAGTAGTCAAAAGGGTAAATTCCGAAATAATAAATAATTCATTTTTAAAACGCGTATGTTATTAAAAAAGAAATTATTCCAAATTGGTTCTGTAATGACTATTTTTTTAGTCGGTGGATTATTTGTTGTGAATACAGTTTTAGCGCAGGCTCCTCCAGAGGATCCTCCAGTAGATCTGGATGCTAATAATTTAATCGTTAATTTCACCCCGGATTCTTTATTTAACGCGGATAATTTTTTGCCTGGGGATAGTAAAAGCGGAGAGGTTGAGGTGATTAATAATACAACAGAAACGAAAAGAATTGCTACTGAAGCGATTAATTACCCCGAAGGTATTCCGGATGACGATTTATCACGAGCGTTAACAATTATCATTAAACACAAAGATGGTAGCAATATATACGGCGGATTAAATTCAACTGAAGTGAGAACGCTTTATGATTTTTATAAAAATGGTGAAACCTATCTTTCGGATATTATGGAGGCATCTGGTGGCGTGAGCAGTGTGAACGAATACGAATTTGTAATTTCTTTTCCGGTAGATAAAGGGGATGAATGACAGGGAAAAACAACATCTTTTGATATTATTGTCGGATTTCAAGGAGAAGATGGAGTTGTTGAATATTGTAATAAAAATGGCATACGGGATAATAATGAAACTGGAGTAGATTGTGGCGGAGGGGGATGCCCGGCTTGCGATGGAAGCGAAGGAGATTTGCCAGCGGGGCTGATTATTAAAAATAAAGATACTGTTAAAGTTGGCTATGACTATGCGGATATAGAATGGTGGACTAGTTATAACGCGACGAGCAGAGTAATTTATTGTGAAACAAGTAAAAATTGTAGTTTGGATTTTAGTAATACCACCACTGATTCTACATTCAATCTTTTTCTATACGGATATAAATATACAACGAACGAATTACATACTCCAGCGAATTCGGAAGGAGTTAAATATCGTAAAATTACAATAACGGAACTTCAAGAAAATACTACTTATTCTTATCGCTGTGTTTCTCATGCTTCTCCTCCAACAATCAGCCGAACGCACACTTTTACCACGCTAGCTTTAGCAAACGATGGTGATGACGAAGAAGAACTTAAAGAGAAAGAAGAGAAAGAAGGAGAAGTGAAAGGAGAAGAAGATAAAAAAGATGAAGAAAAAAATGATGAAGAAAAAGAAGACGAATCAGAAGTAAAAGCATTTGGTGGTTTTGGAATTTGGATGTGGCTAGTCGCCATTGCTATAATCGGTATAACAGCTTACTCATTTTCGTCTATCGCAAAACGAAAGAAAAAAGAATAATAATTATTTATTCACAAAACCCCGCTGTTTTATCAGCGGGGTTTTTGTTTTGGTCCATTAACAGAAATTGGAGAATAGGGTAGAATAGGGTTAGGAGGTTAGGAGGTTAGGGATTATCAAGATACATAGCTGTTATTCTGAATAATGTCATTCAAAACGCGTAGCTGTCATTCTGAATTTAGTTCAGAATCTACGGTATGTTACAGTAAATTAACCTACAAATCACAAGTTAAGTGTAGCGGTCAAAAGATCCTGAATCCGCCAGCTGGCGGATCAGAGCCTGTCCTGAATTCAGTTCAGGAATGACAACTACGCTTGGAATAACATCTACGAAAGCTTGTCATATAAAAGAAACAGAAATATTCTGAATGCGTAGATGTCATCTCGACTGGAGCGATAGCGGAATGGAGAGATCTACGAACTGATTAAATCTCACCGAAACCTCTCTTTTTTTCAGCATAGTATAGTTTACAGATTTCTCACCCTATCGGGATTTGAAATGACAACTATGTTTGGAATAACAATATGCATTATGATAATTTTTAAAATTTTAACAATCTAATAATCAATAAGCTAAATTTAAAAAAACTATGAACTGTGAAAAATCATTAAAATTACATAAAAAAACTGGTGGGAAGTTAGAGATTAAAAGCAAGTTTAAGCTTGAGAATAAAGAAGACTTGAGTATGGCATATACTCCTTGTGTGGCTGAAGTTTCTTCTCTAATAGCGAAAGATAAAAAATTAGTAAGAGAATATACTATTAAGAAAAATACAGTAGCAGTTGTTTCTGATGGAAGCGCTGTTTTGGGTTTGGGGAATATTGGGGCGGAAGCGGCAATTCCTGTGATGGAAGGGAAAGCGATTTTGTTTAAAGAACTTACTGATGTTGATGCGTTTCCGATTTGTTTGCGGACTCAAGACCCAGATGAGATTATTCAAATCGTAAAAAATATTTCCCCTGTTTTTGGCGGAATACATCTTGAAGATATTTCCGCGCCGAATTGTTTTTATATTGAGGAAAAATTACAGGATATTGGAATACCTGTTATGCATGATGACCAGCATGGAACAGCGATAGTTGTTGTTGCTGCGCTAATTAATGCCTTAAGAGTCGTTAAAAAGAAAATAGATTCTATGAATGTTATTATAGTTGGAGCAGGAGCGGCAGGGACTGCAATTTCAAATATGATAGCGCGTGAGTTGAAGCCGAGGGATATAGTTATGTGTGATAGTAAAGGGATAATAAGCAAAAATAGAGAAGATCTGAATTCAGCAAAAGTGAAGCTTTTAGAAACAACGAACAAAAGTAATAAGCAAGGAAGCATAGAGGATGTATTGTTAAATGCGGATATTTTTATAGGAGTTTCAGGCGGAGGGATATTAAATGCTAGTATGGTTAAGACAATGAATAAAGGTCCGATTATTTTTGCAATGGCAAATCCAATACCAGAAATTATGCCAGATGAAGCAAAAAAAGGCGGGGCTTCCGTTATTGGCACAGGAAGAAGTGATTTTCCGAACCAAATTAATAATGTGCTGGCTTTCCCAGGAATTTTTAGGGGACTTTTAGATAATGGCGCTGTAAAGGTTACGAACGAAATGAAAATAAATGCGGCAAGAGCGTTAGCTGATTATGTTAAAAATCCTATGGTTGAAAATATTCTTCCAGATCCGCTTGATAAAAATGTGGCGATGGATGTTGCGAAGTCGTTGGTTAGGGGTTAGGAGGTTAGGATACTAGAACGTTAGGAGTTAGGAATGCGTAAATGTCATCTCGACTGGAGCGATAGCGGAATGGAGAGATCCATGAACTGATTAAATCTCACCGAAACCTTTCTCATTTCTGGTATAGTATAGTTTATAGACCTGCCTGTCCGGCAGGCAGGTTTCTCACCACTATCCCGTTCCAAATTTTACAAAAAAAACATAGCGAGATTAAATTATTCCAAGCAATTAAGATAGTTGATATTGATTAGATAGTCTTGTAAAATTTGGAACGGGACTCATCGGGATTCGAAATGGCAACTATGCTTGAGTGAGAATAAAACAAACTTAAATTCTCTGTTCAATATATTCTTTAAAACCGAGAACTCGATCCGAACCATTTTTGTCAATCAAAAACGGGCTGACATCTTGAGCCAGATCATTTAAATTATTTTTGTTTGCCATTTCAAGCAATTTGTTTTTAAGCGCGCTCTTTTCTTTGGTTCCCAAAACAGTTTTAAGATAATCAAAATCAGGATCGGTTTTTCCAAGTAAATATGAAACATCATAATAATCCCGACCTTTGCTTCTTTTTCTTTCTATAATTGTCATTATCTTTTGAGATAAAATCACTTCTTGCGAATTAACTAAAATTTTTCTATAGACACCAAAGCCGTTTAAAATAAATTGTTTTGGTTCGCAGAGTTGCTTTTTGAGAACTGTGTCTATTCGCAATAAAATTTTCTCATCTTGATGATTAGACAAGTTATTTTCAAAAAGCAATTTTGGAAATTTGAGATAGCAATGATAGGCGCCTTTTTTCAGTAATCTAAACTCAATCTTAAATCCCTTGTTTTTCATATCTGTTATTATTTTTTCTATGACCAGTTCAAAATCCTGATAGCTCAGCCCGAAATTATCAAAATCTAAATCCTCTGAAAATCTTTGACCGTCATATACAATTCTGATTGCGGTCCCGTCCATAAAACTCAGCTTTTCGCTGTTTTTTTGTTTATAGAGCGAATCTAAAAGCTCATATTGAAGATACTCAACCAAAACTGCTTTAGGATTTCGCTGGATTATTTCTGGCGGATATTCATTTTTTATTTGTTCAAAAGTCAACATTTGCTATATTATGAATTAGTTTTTGCAGATTTTTGCTGTTTGCCATTTTGGCGTATTTTCGCAGTTTTGTTTTGTTGAGTTTTTTTATTTCAATTTCATTAAATCTCAATTCTTCAATGTCTTCCATAGTTTTAATTTTTGACGAATTTAGATATAAATAATCCAAAAGCGCTTTTTCCGGTTCAGCAATCAAATAAACTTGATTATTCTCACTAATCTTTCTATAACCAAAAAACAATTCTTTTTTCAGATGGCGATAAGAAAACAAGCCAAAATTATTTTTGAAAATTCTGGTAGTTTTGGCAGTAACTGAAGTTGGATTAAAGACAACTTCAGGGATTAGTCCGTATTTGAAAAGCGCCCATTCCAAACTGATATAACTTGGTTGATATAAATTAAAAGCGATTGTTTCCGCTTTTAGATTTTTTGCCCGTTCGCTAATCACATAAAGCCCATTTTTAAGTTTCTGGATATATTTTTTTTGCGACCAAGCAGAAAGTTGATAGGGGTATATCTTTATTCCTGTTAAAGCTAAATCTTGAATACTAAATATTGGATCTGTTATTTTGTTTAATAAATCTATGTATTTCATTTTCTTATTATTTTTAATAATATTATGAAATAATTATATCACAAAACAGTGAAAGAGTCAAAAACCAGGGTCCCAATCACCTCGGAGTGTTGAGCGTAGCGCTAGCGAAGTTCAACCTGAAATATCACATTATACCCATTTTCAGGTAGAACTCCGTTATCACTACACTCT
>JAYEKL010000105.1:0-1640 GCA_034660995.1 Patescibacteria group bacterium
TAATTGATAATTTTGAATGGGTTGATGGTTTTGAACCAAGGTTTGGTCTTATTGAGATGAATTACAAAAATATGAGCACAAAAATTCGTGAAAGTGCGAGAGAGTATGCGGAAATATGCAGGAGTAATGAATTGGATTGTTAGGAGTTAGAAAGTTAGGAAGACAAACATAATTGTCGTTTCTAATCCCGATAAATTGTCATCTTGAGCGACGATAGGAGTCGAAAGATCTGGAAGCGGATAAAATGTATTTTAAAATGTATTTTTTTAAAGCAGGTATAGTGTGTTTACAGACCTGTCTGCCAAATGGCGGATCTCTCTATTTCGGCTGAATTTATCAGTGCTCCAGTCGAGATGACAAGCCAAACATAGATGTCATTTCGAACGGAGAGAGAAATCTATAAACTATACTATGCCAGAAATAAGAAAGGTTTCGGTGAAATTTAATTAGTTTACAGATCTCTCCACTCGCTATCGCTCGGTCGAGATGACATCTACACTACGTTTCCAGTCGAGATGACATCTACGCATTCAGAATATCTCTGTTTCCTTTATATGACAGTTACACATTCCTTCGAGATGAAAATTTTTCATTGAATTAATTATAAACTTGTTAAAATGTTACTATGTTCTCTTGGATCCTAATCACAATTTTCGCCCATTTTTTGAATGCTGTTGTTATGATCATTGATAAGCATCTTGTTTCAAATACGGTTTTAAAGCCAGCTGCTTATACTTTCTATTCTGGAATTTTTCAAATATTTTTTGTGCTTGCTATTCCTGTTATTGGTTTTGTATGTCCTGAAATAAGGCATATAATTTTTGGTATTTTAATCGGTATTTTATTTATTTTTACTTTGCTTATTTTTTATAAGGCAATAAGTTTAAGCGCGGCTTCAAGAGTAATTCCTGTTGTTGGCGGGGCGGTTCCAATTTTTACTTTCTTTTTATCTTATATATTTTTGGATGAAAGATTAACATTTTGGCAGATAATTGCTTTTACTCTTCTTGTTTTGGGAGGAGTTATTATGTCTTCAAAGTTTGATAATGGCAAGGTTGCGATCATTAAAGGACTTTTTCTTGCTATTTTGGCAGGGTTTCTTTTTGCTGTTTATTATACGGCAACGAAATTTTTGTTTTTAAATATGCCATTTTTTGAAGGATTTATTCTTTTACAAATTGGTGGTTTTCTAGGGGCGTTAATTCTTCTTATTTCAGCAGATAACAGAAAGACGATATTTTCTACTCCACAAACAGTCAAAAAAAAGACAGCATTTCTTTTTATTCCAAATAAAGTTATAGCCGCGCTCGCTGCTATAATGATTTTTTACGCAATTTCAATAGAAGAAAGTAGTGTGGCAATTATAAATTCTTTACAGGCGTCGCAGTATGTTTTTCTTTTGATTTTGACGATTTTCCTTTCTAAAAAACTTCCTGATTTATATAACGAACAAACTGACAAAAAAACAATTGCGCAAAAGTTTTTGGCAATTTGTTTGATTGGACTGGGGCTTATATTATTGGTAAGATAAAAAAATACAACTTTCAATTATGTCAATCACTAAAAGACATCTGAAGTTATCACGGAAGAAGATATTTATAATATTTGTTATTTTTGTGTCTGTAATTTATCTTGTTTAC
>JAYEKL010000105.1:1740-8217 GCA_034660995.1 Patescibacteria group bacterium
ATATTATTGGTAAGATAAAAAAATACAACTTTCAATTATGTCAATCACTAAAAGACATCTGAAGTTATCACGGAAGAAGATATTTATAATATTTGTTATTTTTGTGTCTGTAATTTATCTTGTTTACGTTCCGAGAAGAGAAGATGTAAAATACGGCGTAACATTTAGCAAGCCGTTTGCGGAGCATTTAGGATTAAATTGGCAAGAAACATACTTAGCCTTACTGGATGATGCCGGAGTAAAAAGAGTGCGTTTACCGTCTTATTGGACAGAAATTGAGCCGAGCAGAGGTAATTATTCGTTTGAAGATTTAGACTGGCAGATTGATGAGGCGGAAAAAAGAGGAGTAAAGATCATTCTTTCTTTGGGTCAAAAACAACCACGTTGGCCAGAATGTCATATTCCAGATTGGGCGGAAGAACTTAATAAATATGAGCAGCAGGATGAACTTATTAAGGTAATAACAAAAGTTGTAGAACGGTATAGATACAAAGAGAGTGTTGTTGTATGGCAAGTGGAAAATGAACCATTTTTGCCTTTTGGAGAATGTCCAAAATTGGATAAAAATTTTCTTGATCGGGAAATTTCTTTGGTTCGTTCTCTTGATAGTCGTCCTATTATAATCTCAGATAGCGGTGAGCTTGGTACTTGGTACAGCGCCGCGAAAAGAGCGGATATTCTAGGAACGACTTTATATAGAATAGTTTGGAACGATCATTTCGGTTATATTCATTATCCAATTGCTTCTGTTGTTTACAGAATGAAAGCGGCAATTATTATGTATATCACTGGTGTAGAGAAAATAATTATTGTAGAATTACAAGCAGAGCCATGGGGACCGAAGATAATAATTGATACGCCGTTAGAAGAGCAGTATAGATCAATGAGTCCTGAACAGTTTTGCAAGAATATAGAATATGTAAAAAAAATAGAATTTTCAGAAGCTTATTTATGGGGAGGAGAGTGGTGGTATTGGTTGAAGACAGAAAAAGAAGATGATCGGATTTGGAATGAGGCAAAGAAAGCTTTTAGGGAATAGAGGTTAGAATGTTAGGAATTAGGAGTTAGAATGTTAGGGGTTAGAAGATTATCAGAATGCGTTGATGCCATTCCAAACATAGTTGTCATTTCGAATCCCGATAGGGTGAGAAATCTGTAAATTGTACTATACCAGAGATAAGAAAGGTTTCGGTGAGATTTAATTAATTTGCAGATCTCTCCACTCGCTGTCGCTCAGTCGAGATGACATCTACGTGTTCTTTCGAGATAACTATGCATTCAGAATATCTCTGTTTCCTTTATATAACATCAACACTTAAGGCGATATCAATATTCAAGATAACAAACTTTCGTAGATATTATTTCAAAATTAAAATTATTTTAAATCATAAAACTATTATATGATCAAAATATATAGAAAAAAATTAAATGATTTGCGGTTGAAAAAAATAGATAAAATAGAAAAAGGTTGTTGGATCTCGGTTTTAAAACCAAGCGGGAAAGAGATGAAATCACTTGCGAAGTCTTTTGATCTTGATTTTACAATTCTTGAAGACGGACTTGATGAAAATGAAATTTCCAGAATAGAAACAGATAAAGCGGGAAATTTTTATATGATTATGAGATTTCCAATTGAAAGTCAGGATAGAGAAATTATTACAATGCCGATTTTAGTTGTGATTACGCAGGATAATATTATCACTTTATGCAAAGTAAAAAATAAAATCACGGATAATTTTCTAACACGCGATGTTAAATTCTGCACCACGCACAAAACAAATTTTCTTTTAAAAATTATTCTAGAAATTTTTAGCGCTTATGATCTGTATTTAAATAGAATTTTGAAAGACATAAAATTGAAGAAAATAAGAATTAGCAATCTAGAAAATAAGGATATTTTATTTTTGGTGCAGGAGGAAGAAACTTTGAATGATTTTGTTTCTTCTTTATTTCCAGCGATAAATATTTTGGAAAAAATTCTTAGTGGTCGTTATATTACAATTTACAAAAGAAATAAAGATATTATAGAGGATCTTGTAATGGACAGTAATCAGACAATGGAGATTTCCAAGGCTGGTTCAAGATCAATTAAAAATATCCGTGAGGCATATTCGGCGATTTTGACTAACGAGCTTAATAAAATTATGAAAATTTTGACTTTCGTCACTATTTTCTTAACTATTCCAACAATTATTTCTGGTATCTTTGGAATGAATGTTATTTTACCTTTAGAGGGAAACCCTTTTGCGTTTTTAATTATAGTTTTAGTTATAGTTATATTATCAATATTATTTTTTGTGGTGATAAAAAAGAAGAGGTGGTTTTAGGGTCTAATGAATCTGGCTATTGCTATTGACTAAATCTAAAATTACCTGTATGATGAAGTTGTAGTTTGAAAATAGATAAATGGCCTTCAAAGGGCTGTTTTAAAAATCGGAAATATTTATTAATTACAATAAAAATGAAAATTTTAAAAGAAATAAAAAACTATATTATAGGAGTTAAAACAGAGGCAAAGAAAGTTAGTTGGCCTAGTAAAAGAGTAGCCATAAAAGATTCTCTTATTGTTATCGGAATAAGTTTGACAGCGGCGGCATTCTTGGGTGGTGTTGATTATGCGCTAAATGAAATAATGAAAAATTTTGTTGTTTAGTTAGTTGCTAAAGAGTAGGAATTTCAATAATTTTTTATCTACGGCGCTTTAGCGCACGGTTTAGGAGGTTTTAACCTCGCGAGATAAAGATAATTCACTAGGCTAAAGCTGAGTGGAAATAATTTAATTATTAAATAAAAACTATGCCAAAACAAACAGCAGATTTCGGAAGGAGTTGGTATGTCTTGCATACATATTCTGGTTACGAAGACAATGTTTGTAGAAATTTAAAACAAAGGATTGATTCTATGGGCATGGAAGATAAAATATTTGATGTTTTAGTTCCAAAAGAAAAGAAGATAAAGATAAAAAACGGAAAAAGAAAGACAATAGAAGAAAGAATCTTTCCTGGATATGTAATGGTTGAGATGATCGTGAATGATGATTCATGGTATGTTGTTAGAAATACTCCCAATGTAACAGGATTTGTTGGGTCTGGAAATACGCCAACTCCGATATCTGAAGAGGAAATGAGTGCATTAAAGAAAAGAATGGGAGTTAGTGAGCCGAAATATAAAATTGATGTTATTCAGGGAGATATCGTAAAAATAGTAGATGGTCCCTTTAAAGATTTTGATGGTAAAGTAGATGGAATTGACGAAGAAAAAGGTAAGGTAAAGATTTTGGTTCAAATGTTTGGGCGTGAAACGCCTTTGGAATTGGATTTTCTGCAAATTAAGAAAATATAGATTGTCATACACTTAGGGGCTACCGATTATTTCCCTCTTGAGATGGGCAAGGGGTGTGTTAACAAGCTTTTTAACACACCCCCAACCCCCTCTCTAGAGGGGAATTATAAGAAAATCAGCAGACCTTATTTAATACTTAATACATAATACTTAATACAATGGCTAAAAAAATTGAAAAACTAGTAAAGCTTCAAATTCCAGCTGGAAAAGCAAATCCTGCTCCACCGATTGGACCAGCCTTAGGACAAGCGGGAGTTAATATTCAGGAATTTTGTACTCGTTTCAACAATGAATCAAAAGATCTTGGTGGCGACGTAATTCCAGTTGAGATTTCAGTTTATGAAGATAAATCTTATGACTTTATAATGAAAACTCCTCCAGCTACTGAGTTTCTTAAAAAAGCTGCTGGAATCAAAAAAGGATCTCAAAATCCGCAAAAAGATAAAGTTGGAAAAGTTACAAAAAAACAACTTCAAGAAATTGCGGAGTTAAAAATGAAAGATTTAAATGCTAATGATATAGAAGGAGCGATGAAAATTATTGCTGGGACGGCGAGAAATATGGGGATAGAAGTGAAAGAGTAGAATATATTTAGTTTCCGGAGTTCAGATTTTAATCTGTAGTATTAATTGAAGTAGAAAAAAATTGTCAAATTGTCAAATTGCTATATTGTTGATATCAAATTCTAAATAAATTTCAAATTTCAAAAAATATGGAAAAAGAAAAGAAGAAATTTGGTTTGATGTTAATAGTCGCGCTTATTGTTGGTTTATTAATCGCTGTTTTTTTTATTATTAGCACTAATACTACCTATGAAAATGGTAAGCATATTAATACGGATGTGGGTTCAAGTGTTAGTGATGTTGTGGATGAATCGCTTACTATTACCTATTCTTTTGACAAGGATGGCAAAGAATCAACTGTTTTCTCTGGACTTTTAAATTATGGTGTAGAAAATAATGTTAAGATTAAATATAATAATAATTATAGTTATGGCGTTTTTATAGAAAGTATTGACGGAATTAAAAACGGAGATGATGAAAAATATTGGCAGTATTATATAGATAATGTTTTGGGAGATTCGGCGGCTGATAAAAAGATTCTAAAAGATGGGGCTATAGTGGAATGGAGATTTGAGGAAGTGCCATTCTGAGTATATAAATTATGAATTATGAATAAAGTAAAATTAGTTATAGCGTTGGTAATGATTATAATTGGTGTAGTTGGCAGATTTATTTTAGTAAGTTATGCTGGAATTCCGAATTTAGAGATAATAACTGTTCTGGCTTTAATAGCAGGAATATATTTAGGAGGTGTTTATGCAGTCGCGGTTCCTCTTTCTGTGATATTTTTGAGCGATTTGGTAATTGGGAATACATATATTTTTATTTTCACATGGACTGCGTTTGCAATGATTGGATTATTTGGTTATGCTAGTAGGAGAATTCAAAATTCAAAATTGACCGGAGGAAATGCCCTTGGGCGTAAAATTCAAAATTCGCTGTATTTAGCTCTATTGTCTTCCGTATTCTTTTATATTTATACCAACTTCGGCTGGTGGTTAATGTCTGGAATGTATGAATATAGTCTGTCTGGAATACTAAGATGCTATTATATGGCTATTCCATTTTTCAGAAATAATTTGGTTGGAAATTTAATTTTTGTGCCAGTGGGAATTTATGTTGCTTCAAAAGTGTTTTGTAATATTGAGAGTTATAATATTTCAAAAATATTATTGCAAGAGAAAAAGGTTTTTAGGGATTAAAGAGTTAGAAGTTAGGAATTAGGTTTTAGGGGGATACGTAGCTGTCATTCTGAATTCATTTCAGAATCTACGGTATGTTACAGTAGATTAACCTACAAATCACAGACTGGTTGTAACAGTCAAAAGATCCTGAATCCGCCAGCTGGCGGATCAGAGCCTGTCCTGAATTCAGTTCAGGAATGACAATAACGCATACTTGTCATTCTGAATTTAGTTCAGAATCTATGGTATGTTAAATCAAAATTAACCTACAAATCACAGACTAAGCGTAATAATCAAATCCGCTAGCTGGCGGATTAGGATGACAATTACAGAGTTTATTAATAATTAATTGTGGGAGCGTTATAATCTAACGCGCTCGCACCACAAAGGAAAAAAATATGAAAAGATCAAAAAGGTATAAAAATGCAATGGTAAAAATAGATAAAGATAAGGTCTATGATATTCAAGAAGGAGTTAAAACTTTAATTGAAAATGCAAACGCAAAATTTGATGAGAGCGTAGAGATTCATATTAGAACAAATATTAATTCAAAACAGGCAGACCAATTAATTAGAGGTTCTGTTGTTTTACCTTCTGGGATTGGAAAAGAAAAGAAAATTGTAGTTTTTGCTGAGGGTGAAAAAGCGGAAGAGGCAAAAGAGGCTGGCGCTGATATTGTTGGTGGGGAAGAACTTGTTGCGAAAATAAAACAGGCAAAACAGGCTGATTTTGATGTTTCGGTTGCGACACCAGATATGATGAGAAAATTAGCCGTTATTGCTAAAATACTTGGTCCAAAGGGTCTTATGCCATCGCCAAAAACTGATACTGTAACACTAGACATTAAAACAACAGTTGAGCAGTTAAAAAAAGGAAAGCTAAATTTCAAAAACGATGATTCTGGAAATATTCATCAGTTGGTTGGAAAGATTTCTTTTGGAGATGACAAGTTACGGGAAAATATAAAAAGTTTTGTTCAGGCTATTAGAGAGGCAAGACCAAGCGGAGCAAAGGGAGAATTTATTAAAACTGTTACGATTGTTTCAACGATGGGCGTAGGGATAAAGGTTGAGTTATAGATTGTTGTGATCGTAAAGTGTTCTATGGCGTTCTAGCGCAGTTCGGGAGGTTTTAGCCTCGCGAGAAAAATAATCATTTTTTTAAATTAAATTTCACGAGGTTAAAATCTCGTAAACTCTTGGTTAAAGCCGGGTATAAGCTTTTATACTCCTTCGCTTTTCGAATTCCGATTTTGTAGATTTTAAAAAGATTACTTTTTCATTTAGAATCAAATGAAACTTCACAAAAAGCTACGGAGTATTATACGAAATTATTTTAGCAAAGGAATATATATGCAAAATAAAGAAGAAAACAAAATAGGCGCTTTT
>JAYEKL010000106.1:0-665 GCA_034660995.1 Patescibacteria group bacterium
GATTAATACGTGTTGTTGCAGCTCGCATCTAGGCTCCACAGCCCTATCGGGACTATGGAGCCAACAAAGCTTATTTTATTGTGTTAGCTCCATAGTGGCTTTAGCCCTGTGGAGCCTTTTTGCGATAGTTCTGCATTCGGGAGCTCCACAGCCCTATCAGGACTATGGAGCCAACAAATGTAATGCTCAAAAATTAGCTTTAAGATATGTTCCATCTATTATACGGAAAAGCGCAATCATTTATCCATTTAAAACTCTAACGATTACTTCCATAAAAACAATTTAGCAATTTATTACTTTACATATTCAACACATTCATAATAACCTGGAGTAAACTAAACGCAAGAAGCGCGATCCCAAGACCAATAACCGCTCCAGTTAATATTCTTTTTGCAGAACTAATTCTTTCTTCAACTCCACCAGCAGTCATATACATAATACCAGCTATGATTATAAGGAGTAACGCCACTGAACCAATAAGTCCTAAAATATAACCGATCATTATTTCTCCTCCTTTTGCAAAAGTTTTTACAGTACCTCGGAGAGGGTTGCAGAAAAACCATGCGTTTGGATCACAGTCAGGGGGACCGGGCGGAGCGGGAGGCGGAGTAGGCGGAGCGGGAGGCGGAGTAGGTGGAGTAGTAGGTGGAGTAGTAGGTGGAGTA
>JAYEKL010000106.1:675-7972 GCA_034660995.1 Patescibacteria group bacterium
GCGGGGGTGGGGGAGTGGGCCGGGGACTGGGCCGGGGACTGGGCCGGGGACTGGGCCGGACGAAGCCGCAGGCTCGCTATAAGGAACTAACTCTGTTGAACAAATTAGAGATCCTCCTGCCCCACAAGTTGTTATTCCACTATACAAACTACACTTATAAGAATGCGTTTCTCCTTCTCCCACTCTTTGTTTCCCAGTATTTCCACCATTCGGCTCACCAGTACCATTGCCAAGTTCTTTTTCTTTTTTTACCACTCCATCCTCTTCAAGACAAACTACACCATCTGTTGCTGTTTTTAAATATCCAGTACATTGCACTTTATAGTCTGCGGTATATATACCAACTCCATCGTCACCATCGTCAACGCAGTCAGTATAATCAAGGGTTCCAACAAGGGAGCAACAACTTGTATCAGCAACACATACTCCAGATTCATCCAGAAGACTTGAACACTTTTTACCCGAAACACAGTTAGGACAAACTATATCTCCTCCGCACCCATTGTCATAAGTGCCACACTCATCAGCTGTACAAGAAGTTTTACAACCTTCCTCTTCCTCTTCCTCTTCCTCTTCCTCTTCCGCCACGCAAACCCCATTAGCATTACACTTTCCTCCCGCCGGCGGACTGCAAGCATTTCCTTGAACCTTCTCATCACAACTCAAATCCGCCCCGCAGGCGTATTCAAATTTAGAATTTCCTAAAGATGTACAACCCCCTCCTACAACATAATTACCTTCTTTGTCTCCTAAAACATAAGTTTCTCTATTATTTGAATCGCATTGTACACATTGTCCGGTAGTGCTTTTTCCTGTATTACAATCCCAATAGCCTTGCAAAAATTTACTGTTAACCCTAGCCGGAAACTCTCCTTCCTCCTTTTCGCTTACCCAGCACTTCATACCATAATTACTAGCATCTCTCGTGCAAAGAGCGCTGTTCTGATTACTGGTACATCTTTCTTCTTCGCAAAACATATAATGATCAGTAGCGATTGCATAATTATTATTGGCTGATTGAGTAGGACCTGGTGGACCGCCACCAGGAACACAAGAATTGGTACAAATTAAGTTTCCATTGCAACAATCACAATTTCCAGAAGTAGTACAGTCATTAGTCGGATTGCCCCCTCCTAAATTATCTAGCAAGCACACAGAAAGAGTGCCATTATCGGGGTCATCCCATCCGGCTGTGCAAGCGCCAGTGCCTCCGTCAAAATAAGAACACGAGCTACCACTAGTATCATTCCATCCACATCCTCCTCCCGTAATACAAGAGTTAGTATCTAAACACTTATATGCCTTCACATCCTCCGTTTCCACAAAAACCGCGCCCGCTAAAAACAACAAACCCATCGCTAATAATCCAATTTTTTTTGTTTTCATTTTTTTTAAATTAACAAATAAATTCTATTTTTTTCTTGACAAAATTACAAAACTTGCTAAGGTAATAATAACATTGCTTTAACAAACAAGCAATGAATACAAAACAGGAGGTTTAAAAAATGGAAAGAAATGTAAATGTAATGAATGATTTTAGCCCTGATTTTATCTATAAGCACAGAAAAACAATAATGCTAATGGCAATAGTGCTAGTGGCTTCAGTAATTTTCAACCAAGAACTAAAAACTCAGACAACAGTAAGCGAATCAGAAAAACTGTTTGTGATAGAACCAAGTAATCAATACCACGTTTCGGAAATCATGGAAAAACAAGAAGATGTTGGAGTATGTATGTTTCCTTTCGTAATCGTAGAAAATTACGGTTATCCATCCGGAAATCCATACAAATATCCGTATGGAAATGTCAACAACAACCCCCCCACCGCTTTTGTAAGGGATATTAGATTCTCAGAAAGCGGGGTATTTACAGCGATCGCTGTTAGACCGATTGCTGTGGAGATAGCCCTATACGACAATAAGGGTGAAATCTACAGCAGGACGATAGCTCGATCATCTCCACCGTTTCAGCGGGAAACGGCGAAGACCTTCTTCGGAATAGATAGCGATCAGGCGGTACTTCTTGTTAGCGCCAGGTTGCCTTCTAATTTTAAGGAGGCAGATAAAATCAGCATACGCTATATAAAGGAAGATAGGACGGCAAAGTCTCATCTTCCTCTTTTTTT
The DNA here is from genome assembly GCA_034660995.1 of Patescibacteria group bacterium. Taxonomy (GTDB): domain Bacteria; phylum Patescibacteriota; class Minisyncoccia; order JAHIHE01; family JAGLIN01; genus JAYEKL01. Next base: position 2,801 of record JAYEKL010000106.1, read on the forward strand.
ATTATACCATATTTCTCTCAAAACACAAAATTCAGGAAAATTTTTGAGCCAATATGTAAAATGTCATCTAAATTAGGTTTTCAACACAAACGCAAAGCGCGAGCATCGTAGGAACGAGGCAGTACCTCGTCTCTACAAGATATAGCTATTGAAACTCCTATGCTTTAAAAATAGTAAAATCGGAATTTGAACAGTGGAGAAACGCAATCGTCTATCCATTTAAAATTCTAACGATTGCTTCTAAAATAACGAACGCCATAATCGCTATTGCTAATCCCGTAGCAGAAGAAAGAAATGCGTCTTTTGCTGATTTCATTTTTTCTTCATTTCCGACAGAAGTCATATATTTGACTCCTGAAATTACTATAAAAATCAATGATATTATTCCGACAATAGACAATAAATATCTGATAACAACTACTACTCCTTCGGAAAGAGTATCAACTGTTCCGTTAAGAGGATTACACGCAACACCAATAGCAGGCCCGCATTGCGCGCAAACTATTCCCGCATTTATAAACAAAAAAACAAAACACAACAGAAGAAATAAGTTTTTACCAAATAGTTTTTTCATATTTTCTAAATATATATAATTTTCTCACTTTCTACTACTTTGTCAACTAAAATCATCATGTTAAAAACAATACAACAATAAAACAATAGAACAATTTAATTCTTCATTAATTCCTCAAATTCTTCCCTTTCAATCGTCTCAACCTCTATAAGTCTATTAGCTATTTTGTCTAATTTGTCTTTATTTTTATTTATCGTATCAGTCGCGGTTTTCAAGGCGTTATTAAGAAATTTCTCAACTTCATAATCAATGTCAGCCGCGACTCTCTCACTATAATTTCTTTGTTCATGAATTTCTTTTCCTAGAAAAACAGTTCCCGAATGCTGTCCGAAAACAATTGGACCTATTTTTTCGCTCATTCCGTATTTTGTAACTAATTCACGCGCTATCCCGCTTGCTCTAGTTAGGTCGTTGCTAGCTCCAGTTGTAAGATCGTCAAAAATTATTTTTTCGGATGCGTATCCCCCCAAAAGCATCGCAAGATTATCTACGAACTCAGATTTAGAATGAAAATGTTTATCTTCCTCTGGAAGATTTAAGGTATAGCCAGCAGCATGACCTCTGGAAATTATAGATATCTTATGAATTGGATCTGTTTTTGGAAGAAGATGACCTAAAAGAGCATGTCCCGCTTCATGATAAGCGGCAATTTTCTTTTCATCTTCAAGAAGAAGATTGCTTTTTCGTTCAGGACCAAGCATAACTTTTTCAATAGATTCTAAAATCTCTTTTTTCCCAACGATTTTTTTATTTCTTCTCGCTGTTAAAATTGCGGCCTCATTAAGTAAATTAAACAACTCTGCTCCAGAAAATCCAGGAGTTCGTTCAGCTATTCTACGCAAATTTATATTTTTCTCAACTGGCTTTCCTTTGGCATGAAGCTTAAGTATTTCTTCTCTATCTCCTATGTCTGGAAGATCAAGCATAATTCTTCTGTCAAATCTTCCAGGACGAAGTAATGCTGGATCAAGAACATCAGGTCTATTTGTCGCCGCCATAACAATTACATTTGTTTCAGTATCAAAACCATCCATCTCAACTAAAATCTGATTTAAAGTCTGTTCTCTTTCATCATGTCCGCCACCGAGACCAGCCCCGCGATGCCTTCCAACCGCGTCAATTTCATCAATAAATAAAATGCTTGGCGCGTTCTTTTTGGCATTTTTAAATAAATCTCTTACCCGAGAAGCTCCAACTCCAACAAACATCTCTACAAATTCCGAACCAGAAATATTAAAAAATGGAACATCAGCTTCTCCAGAGACCGCTTTAGCAAGCAAAGTCTTTCCCGTTCCCGGAGGACCTAAAAGCAAAACTCCCCTTGGAATTCTCGCTCCAAGCTCAATAAATTTTTTTGGATTTTTTAAAAAATCAACAATTTCCAATAATTCTTCTTTTGCCTCTTTTACACCGGCTACATCTTTAAATGTTATTTTCTTTTTTCTCTCTCCAGGTTTTAAAAATCTTGCGGTAGATCTTCCGAACGACATTGCTTGCCCATTTTGCTTTTGAGCTTGCCCAAGCATCATCCATAGAAGAAAGCCAAGAAGTACAAACATCAGAAGCGTAGGACCAAAATTCTCAATAAAACTCTCAGTTCCAGTTTTTCCCTTTGTAATTATATTTGTTTTAGTAACCTTTTCTTGTTCTAGCCCATGAATAGTTATCAATTGCTCTCCCAGCGAAGAATTACTATCCTTTAAAGTTGTCTCTTTTGTATTTTTCTCATCATTTAATGTAATTTCAACATTGTCTTCTTTTACAATTATTTCCTGAATTCTATCTTCCCTAACCTGTTGCGCAAGTTCGTTCATTGATATTTCTTTTGGCTTTTCTTTTGAAGCATCAAAAAAAGTAAACATAGATGCCATAAAAACAAAAAGCAAAACAATAGTCAATAAGTTCTTTGTTAAATCATTTTTTATATGATTTTTGGAAATTTTCTTAATTTTCTTTTTCATATAGGTATTTTACTATTTTTATGTTAATTAAGCAATACGCAGTGAGTCTACGCAATGAGTCTATTATAGTATGTAAACCTCATTTTGTATAGAGGCAGTCAGTATTAATGTAGTATTAAGTATCAAGCATCCCACTTAAGACTCTTTGACCTTATGGAGAAGTGACATGCACAGAACCTCATTTTGCGCAATAGTTCTCCATAAAGTCGAACAATATTATATATAATATTCTTTGACTCACAATATCTTTCTGTGACGCTAGTGCTTAATACTTAATACTATATACTTAATACTTAGACACACCCCCAACCCCCTCTCTAGAGGGGAATTATTGATAAACGTTGTTTCACCTTTTTTATACTAGTCTATCAAACGCTTCTATATATTTCTCTATAAAAATAGGAATCGCAATAACAAGTCCGATTAAAGGCAAAAGAAAAACTACTACTGTAAAAATAGCATTATAGAGAATATATTTTCTCGTTTTTTCAGCAGATTTATGTGTTTTCATTAAAATTTCTTGATTTTTTTTTAAGATTTCTAAAATCTGTTCTTCATTTTCCATAATTTTATTTTATTAGGGTCTGGTGATTTTTACCGATCATTCCCCTCTTGAGAGGGGCGGGGGTGTGTAACAAGCTTTTTAACACACCCCCAACCCCCTCTCAAGAGGGGAATTATAAGAAAATCAGCAGACCTTTATTAAGTTAAATCGTCTTACTGTAGGTGCTTAGCACTTACAGTAAGACTTTAAACCGAATTGTTCCTCGGTCTATATTGTAACGCTTCGGCAATATGCGTACTTTCAATATTTTCCTTTTCCTCTAGATCAGCAATCGTTCTAGCAAGTTTAAGAATTTTATAAAACGACCTCGCGCTTAATTGAAATTGATTAACAGCAGTTTTTAAAAGTTCAATCGTTTGTTCGTTTGTTTTGCAAAATTCTTTTACTTCTTGTGAGCTCATTTCTGAATTAGTCAAAATCTTTTTATTTTTAAATCTTTCTTGCTGAATTTTTCTTGCTTTCTCTACGCGTACTCTTATTGATTTCGAAGATTCCGCTAAACTGCCATCTGCTAGCTTTTCAAATTTAATTCTTGGAACTTCAATGTGAAGATCAATCCTATCAAGAAGAGGACCTGATATCTTTTTTTGATATTTTATAATTTGCGCTGGCGAACAACTACAATCACGATCCGGATCACTCGCATATCCACAAGGGCAAGGATTCATACTAGCAATAAGCGAAAATTTAGCGGGAAAAGTAAGCGTTCCCTGCGCTCGTCCAATAGTGACAACTCCATCTTCAAGAGGCTGACGAAGATTCTCTAAAATTCCACGCGGAAATTCGGGAAGCTCGTCAAGGAATAAGACTCCCCGATGAGCTAAACTTATTTCCCCTGGTTTTGGAAACTGTCCTCCTCCAACAAGAGACGGGGCAGTAGCGCTATGATGCGGAGTTCTAAATGGTCTAGTTTTTATCAACGGTTCACTAGAAGGCAAAAGCCCAGCAATACTATATATTTTAGTAACCTCCAGCGCTTCTTCTTTTGTCATTTTAGGAAGTATTGTTGGAACAGCTCGCGCTAAAAGAGTTTTTCCAGTCCCGGGAGGACCGCTCAAGAGAACATTATGCCCCCCGCTCGCCGCAATTTCAAGAGCTCTTTTAATATGCTCCTGTCCTTTAACATAAGAAAAATCAACCGAAAAATTTTCGTTTTCCTGAACATCATCTAATTCGTGAATTTCTACCGGGTTAATAGTTTTTACACCGTTGAGATGTTCAAATAACTGAAGTAGACTTTCCACTGGAATTATTTCAACACCTCCAACTATACCCGCCTCGTATTCATTTACCTTTGGGATATACAATCTTTTGTATTTCTTTTCTTTAGCATAAATTGCAATAGGCAAAATTCCATTCGTATGTCTCAATTTTCCATCAAGAGAAAGCTCACCCACAAAAAGACTGTTTTCAATATCCACATCCAATTGTTTTGACGCTTTAAGTGTTCCAATTGCAATTGGCAGATCATAAGCAGGACCAGCCTTTTTAACATCCGCAGGAGCAAGATTAATCGTAATACGCGTTGTCGGATATTTAAAACCAGAATTTTTAATTGCCGCGCGAACTCTTTCTCTTGATTCCTTAACGGCAGTATCAGGCAAACCAACAACAGTAATATTTCCAAGTCCTGGACTTATATCCAACTCAACTTCCACTGCCTCACAATCCAGTCCAACTACAGCGCAAGAATTTATTTTTGAAAGCATAGTTTAGAATGTTAGAAGTTAGAATATTAGAATGTTGTATAGAACGATATAATAAATTATCTCTTGTATGGTATCATTGTAACACACCCCATCTGCTTCGCAGATTTACCCCTCTCAAGAGGGGAATAATTTATTGTATTGCTTCGCAGATTTACCCCTCTCAAGAGGGGAATAATTTATTGTATTGCTTCGCAGATTTACCCCTCTCAAGAGGGGAATAATTTGGGAAATATCGCTTCCCCTCTTGAGAGGGGTAGGCTGCGAAGCATTAGATAGATTATTCCCCTCTTGAGAGGGGTAGGCTGCGAAGCATTAGATAGATTATTCCCCTCTTGAGAGGGGTAGGCTGCGAAGCAGACGGGG
>JAYEKL010000107.1:0-7682 GCA_034660995.1 Patescibacteria group bacterium
TTATAAATTAGTTTATTGAAATTAATTCTACTTCAAAAATTAAAGTTGAGTTTGGCGGTATGGGTCCAATTCCATTTTTTCCATAACCAAGTTCAGAAGGTATAATAAGTTTTCTTTTTTCTCCAACTTTCATTTTTAGTGTTCCTTGATCCCATCCCTTTATAACTTGTCCAGTTCCTATCGTAAATGAAAATGGCTCTCCTCTGTCAAGACTTGAGTCAAATTTTGTGCCATCTTCCAAAGTTCCTGTATAGTGAACAGCGATTGTATCTCCCTTTTTTGTCTCAATTTCTCCAGTTCCTTCTTCTAAAATAGTAATTTCTAATTCCATTTTTTTGTCGTTAGATTTATTAATAGTTTGATTCTCAATGTTTTCTTTTGAATTGTTTTGGTTTGCGGTTTCTTGCTCGTTTTTATTATTGTTGAGTTTTGCAAAAATAACAAGAATGGATATTCCAAGCAAAAACAATGCCAAGTAAATATATTTCATTTGTTCCTTTTTCATTTTTTTAAATTAAGTTTATTAACTAAGTTTACAATACAGACGCTAACGCTAGCATCGTAGGAACGAGGCAGTGCCTCGTTCCTACAAGATATAGATATTGAAATTCCTATGCTTTAAATTAAACGTTTATAACTCCTAGTTTTTTCAATTCAAAAAAACATCTTGCGCAAGCAGAAGTATCAACTAGCGCGTCATGAGCCTCTTGAAAATCCTTGTCAAATAATTTAATATGAAGCTCGGATAGAGTTGGCCATTTGTAGCCGTAATTTCCAGGAATTTTACAAAACTCGGTTGAAATTTCCTTGGTACATATTTTTTCTGGCTGAAAAAGACTGGTTGGAGTTTTCTTTCTTAAAAATTCAGCCTCAATTATTTTTTCATCAAAGCTCATATTATGCGCGATCAAAAATTTTGATTTATTCATTGCGTCAAGAAATTCATTCAAAATTTTATTTAAAGCCTCTCCATCTTTATTTGCGATTTCGGTTGTAATACCATGAATTTTAGAGGAATCAAGCGGTATTGTAAATCCTTCTGGTTTTATAATCGCATTTTTGCTAGAAAGTTTTTTTCCTTCGTTGTCAAAATAAAGCCAGGCAATTTGTACTAAGCGAGGCCAATTTTCCAGATCCGACGCGGGAGCGCCCCATTTTTTCGGCAAGCCAGTAGTTTCGGTGTCAAAGAATAGATACATAAATTATTTGTTAAATGACTAAATTTTTATAATATGCTAGAGATAATACCGCGTTTAATTTAAAATGTATAGTTAAATACAAAATTCAAAGCACCAAATTCTAAATAAATACAAAATTCAAATATTTTAAAAACATTTTCAAGGCTTATGATTCTATCGTTGTTTTATATATTTAGATTTTGAAAATTGTAATTTATTTGTTATTTTGAATTTGTAATTTTATATTTTAGCTACCTTTATTTAATAAAACTGGAAACAATAGATAATACAAGAATTTATAGCCTATTAGATCTTTCCACTTAATAGATCATTTTCAAATTCTTTAATTCCTTTGATATTTTTTGAATAAGATTCAATATTTGGAAAATCAAGATTTTGAATTTTTTTAGAAACAGCTTGAATTAAGTTCTTTAGCCGTTGTATATCTTCATTTTGGATTGAGAGTGAAAGTGAAATCAGATTATTGTTCTCTGGTTTAATAAATTCTAAAACACCAGTATCAACAGTATATCTATCTCCAAAATCTCTTGAATTTTCAACAAGCAATTTATAAAAAACTAACTGATTATGATAGTTCCAGCTGTTAATTTTTTTATGATCTTCAGAAACTTTCCAATTTTCAAATGGTTTTCCAGTTTTATAGTCGTAAACGACAATATTTTTTTTCTCTTCATCAAGATGCATTCTATCTAGTTTTCCAGTAATATGTACGCCATTGATATTAACTCCTTGAGATTTAAAATCTAACTCCGAGAGATCATTAATATCAAATAAAGATTTCTTTTTTTTGTAATAAAAGCTAAGTTCATCTCTTCCTCGTTCCAGCATTTCTTTAAAATCATTTTTATTCAATCTTTGTCTTTTCAAAGAATCTTCAAATATTTTTAAAAATAGATCAAGTTCTGGAATATTTTTTCTTTGTTTGAATTCAGAGTAAAAAATATTAAATGTGTTATGGACAGCAGAGCCATAAGCGCTATTTTTATTTTGCGCCTGAGGAAATTTTAAAAGTTGGCGCTCCAGAAATTCTTGAGGACCTTTTTTTGTTACATCAAGAAAACTATTAAGATGAGTTACGCTTAATTTGTAATTTTTTAAAAGATTTTGCAGTAAATCTTCTTTTTTAGCATTTCCGACTATATGATTATTTATTTCTAGTTTTAATTCAACAAAGCTTTCAAGATTTTCTTTTTTGATAAAATCTTTTTTCTCATTCTCCAAAATTTTTAGATTTTTCTTTTCTTTTTTATTCTCTTCTTTTTCTTTTGCAAAATTTAAAAATCTCAGTTTAACTTTTTCTTTTCCTTTATTGTCGTATTTATAATTCGTTAAATATAAATTTTTCTTGGCTCTAGTAATTGCTACATAGAAAAGTCTAAGTTTATCCTCTACGCTGTCTTTTTGCGGCGCAAGGTTTATATTCATTGGAAAGTTTAAACGACTATTATTATTTTTCATCCACAAACTTTCTGAACAATCAACCAAAAATACTGTATCAAATTCCAGTCCTTTTGCGCCATAAGCTGTAATTAGATTCACCGATTTTTTTTCATCGTTAAATTCACTTGTTGTATTTAGAGTAATACGATGAGTCTCGTGTAAATTAACAAATTCCAAAACGCTAGAAACATCTAAGGTTTTATGACCTTTGTATTGACGAACGGAATCTATAAATGAATGTAAATTAACAAGATAATCTAAATAAACAGACCTTTCTGAGTCAAATTTTCTTTTACTAAAATAATATTCTTTGTACGGACTTATAAAACTGCATTCTTCCATTTTCTTTGTACCGGTAATAATGTCAATTATCTCTTCGGCTGTAAAATCGTTTGCTTTATTTCCAAGTAAGATTAAAAATTCAGCGATGTGTCTAATTTTTTTATCCTTATGCTCTATCATAACTTCTAGCCACCGCTTTTTTTCTTTATAGGCTCTGACCGATATCTTCCAAACTACAATAGAATCAATTTGTAAAAATGAAAAACTTAAAATTAACGGCAAATATTCATCAGCTTCTTCTTCTCCCACATTATTAATTGTATCTATAAATTTTAAAATTGTAATTATCTCTTTGATTTGTCTATCTTCAAAAATATCTTTCTTTTTTTCATAAGAAATAGGGATATTAAAAAAGTCAAAAACTTTTGCGAATTCTTGAAGAGTTTTATGTTTTGGAGCAATAACAGAAATATCTTTTGGGTTACAATATTCTTGTTCAATTTTTTTCTTGATCTCTTTGGCAATCCAGACCATTTCGTGAAAATTTGTTTCAAATTCTTTATTGATAATATTTCCAGCTTTAATATCTAGATTTCCAGCTGAAAGATCTTTTGAAATTTCCGAAATTTTATTCTCTAATCTTTCAGTTCCTAGTAAAATCGTTTTTCTTGCAAAATTGAGAATCTCTTGTGAAGAACGATAATTTTTTCTTAAAACAACAAGTTTTAAATCTTGATATTTGCTGATAAAATCAATAATATTACTTGTATTAGCTCCTTGAAACTTGTAAATCGCTTGGTCGTCATCTCCAACTGCTAAAATATTAGGTGAATCTTTATTTGTTTCTAGGTCAACTATATTATCAAGTAATTTATTTTGAATATTATTTGTATCTTGAAACTCATCTACTAGAATATATAAATATTTTTCGGCAATATTGTATTGCAATTCTTGATTTTCCCGTAAAGCTTTCACGGTATCTAAAAGCATATCAGAGAAATCATAATACCCTCTTTCTTTTATTTTCTTTTGGTATTTTTTATAAATATTGGCAAGCTCAATTTGTTTTTCATTTTTGTGGCAATCCTTTAAAACTCTTTTTTTGTTTTTATCCTTCATTGTAAAATTAGTTTTCCATTGCGATAAATATTTTGTTTCTTCGTTGTTGATTGATTTTTCAATAGCTTCATTTAAGCTTAAAATAATAGACTCTTTAATACTTTTAAATTTTGTTCTTCCTTTCGCTTCTGTGAAGTTTATATTTTCTAATTCTTTAATTATATTTTTAAACTCAGGCAATTTTTTCTTAGAAATAGTTTGTGAAAAATATTGATCAATTATTTCTTTAGAATTTTCAAAAAAACTTTTATTCTCAAGAGTTATATCTAAAAATTCTTGAGGACTTAAAGCTTTTTTTAAATCACCAATTCTTTCCAAAATATTTTTTAAATAGACATATCCTTGTTCGGGATGAAAAGACTTTAATTCACTATTATATTTTAATTTTTTCAATATTTCCTCCATAATTTCAACTTGCGCTAAATCATCAATAGGATTGTATATTGCTCCTTGATAAAAATATTCAGGATTTTGATTGATAATCTCGTTGCCAAAACTATGAAAAGTATGAATTGCAATTTTGTACGCGTCTTGTCCAATTATACCAGATAATCTGTTTCTCATATTCGTTGCCGCCTTTTCTGTAAAAGTAAGACATAAGATATTATTGGGAAAAACATCTGTCTTTTGTAATATATTTGCCACGCGCAGACTTAAAAGCTCGGTTTTTCCACTTCCAGGCCCTGCCACAACAAGCATCGGTCCGTCAATATTATCAACCGCCTCTTTCTGCTCCTTATTCAATTTTTCATATCGCTTTTCAAATGTAGACATAAGTTTAAGTTTTATTCTTACACTTCAGTATAACAAAAAAATGGAATTTATGCACGAGAAATTGGAATTTTGATCAAAAAAAATATAGAGAGTACGAGACTCTCTATCTATATCTTATTGTTGCTCCTTTGAATGGCCAGTCTGCGCAAACTAGGCAGTCTACCCTTTGACCATTCGGATTTGTCGCTGTAACCTCAAACCGCACTGTATCGTCGCTTCCACAGCCTCTAAATTCGACAAGGAACCACGCTTTGTCGGTTATCTTTACATCTGTGAAGCCTTGTGCCTCCATTGTATTGATGGCCACTTGTTTGTCAACAAGCATTCCTCTGCCACCGATTAAGAATACAAACACGATTACGATTACTATCACTGCGATTCCATTCGTTGTATCTGACAATTTTTTATCCTCCGTTATGTGATTATGATAACCTTCACAATCTAAGGGATTACTCTTATGTAACAAAATTAATCTAGCATAAAATTTAAACTTTATCAAGACCTATTCACTTTATGTTTTTAATCTCTTCTGGGTATAATTCCCCGCCCCTTGGGGCGTATCTTTATAATTCTAACAAAGATACTCCGTCCGCTTGCGGCGGGGAGTTTCATTGTGTTTTTTGGCAAAAGGACTGTCCTTATTTTTAAACCCCACTATTTCAGCAAGTGATTGGCAATAAACTCCGTTGGCTCCATAGTCCCGATAGGGCTGTGGAGACTGTTGTTTATGAAAAGAGATTTAAAAAAATTCTGCATTTAGGCTCCACAGCCCTGCGGGACTATGGAGCCAACAGAGCGCGATAAGTATTAAGTATCTCACTTAATATCCTTCGACCTTGTGAAGAAGTAATACGCATAGAAATTATTATATGCAATGCGCAACACAACTGATTTTTGAATTTATTTTCTATTGTATTAGATTCACTGCATACTTGTTTCTAGTACAATTTCCATATTTAGTCGGCGATAAAACCGCCAGCTTGAAGCTTCCAGAGTTTTTTATAATAACCATTTTCTTTTTCAAGTAATTGCTGATGCGTTCCGTTTTCAATAATGCTTCCTTTATCAATATAAACGATTCTGTCCATTTTAACAATTGTTGAAAGCCTGTGGCGATAACTATAACTGTTTTATTTTCCATTAATTTGGCAAGCGCGTCCTGTATTAAGCTTTCAGATTGTGAATCAAGACTTGAGGTTGCTTCGTCCAAAATTAAAATAGGCGCGTTTCGCAAAATTGCTCGCGCGATTGCGACTCTTTGGCGTTCTCCTTCAGAAAGTTTAATTCCTCTTTCTCCAACGTATGTGTTATATCCTTCAGGTGAGGAAACTATAAATTCATGACAGTGAGCGAGCTTTGATGCTGCTATGACTTCTTTGTTTGTTGCCTCTGATTTTCCATAACGGATATTTTCCATTAAAGTGCGATGGAATAAAATTGGATCTTGAGGAACTAAACTAATATTTTTCCATAAACTTTCTTGAGTTATTCTTGAAATATCTTGTCCGTCAATTAAGATTTTGCCAGCGCTTACATCGTGATTTCTCAATAATAATTTTATTATAGTGGTTTTTCCTGCTCCTGAAGGACCAATTAAAGCTACACGCTCACAGGGTTTAATGAAAAAATTAAAATCCTTGAATACTTTTCTGGTTTTGTGATAATAGAAATCCATTTTTTCGAATTTAATTTTGCCAGCAGTAATCTTTAAATTTTTTGCATTATAAACGTTTTTAATTTCACAAGGAGTGTTCAATATTTCCGTCATTTCTTCGGCATCAGCAAGATTTTGATATGTTTGTCTGATTGTCTTTCCAAAATGACATAATTTCATAAAAAGTATCAAAACATAAGACTGGAGCAAAACAAAGTCACCTACTGTAAATAAGTCATCTTTCCAAAGTTGAATTGCAAAATAAAAAATTCCTATTTCCAGCGCGATCATCAAAAAAGTTTGGGTAGAATTGAACACTTCTTCTAAGTTCCACGTAAATATTCTAAGTTTTAATATCTTCTTATTAAGTTTTACAAATGAGTTTACTTCTCGTTTATATCCGCAAAATAATTTGATATTACTATTATTTGTAATTGTGTCAGCTAAAAATCCAGTTGCTTTCGTTTCTGCTTCGCTTCGTCTAATATCATATTTCATTTTATATTTTGCAAGGATCCAGTTAACTGTCATAAATAAAAATATCCAAAGAACGATAATTATACCTAAAATAGAATTTCTTGAAAAAAGTATGGCAACAATTGTAGAGATGGTAATAATAAGAGGAATAAAATCCCATGTAATTCTGTCTGTAATATTTTCAAAAGAGCGAACAAAATAATTTACGCGTTTTACAAGAGAGCCTGTAAAATTATTGTTGAAATATGAAAAAGAATGTTTATGTAAACATCTAAAACATAAATTTGTTAGATCTGCTAATATTTTAGACTGAAAGTATATTGAAGAAAATGCAGTTGATCTCCATAATATCCATTGAATGAATTCTATTATTATTATAGAAATTAATGTTGATATTAATCCGTTGTAAATTATGTCTTTGGATTGTTCGCTGACTAAAATATCAAAGAAAGCCTTAAAATATAATGGAACAATGACGCTTAAAATAGATGCTCCTATAACAGAAAAAATCATGATAAACAATTCAAGTTTATATACTTTAGAATGCTCCCAATATATTTTCAGTGTTTTCCTTGTGTTATTTTTCATATTTTTATTAAAAAACTTTATGTATAGTGGTAATATTCTAAATTTACCAATTTGTCATTCCTGAACTGAATCCAGGACAGGCTCTGATCCGCCAGCTGGCGGATTCAGGATCTTTTGACTGTTACAACCAGTCTGTGATTTGTAGGTTA
>JAYEKL010000108.1:0-1504 GCA_034660995.1 Patescibacteria group bacterium
GCAATTTACCGGTTGAGTCTGCCGAACAACTGGCAAGCTGGGACCCTTATGATCAGAATGGTGTATCACCCTTTTTTGATCCTGAGTGGATGTTTGATATTAAGGATGGGTTTGATGTGGTGATTGGGAATCCGCCGTATTTTAACTTGAATACGACAAACAAAGATTTCGTTCAATCTCTGAAAAGCACATATCCTGCAATTCATACAGGATACAATGACATCGTATATTATTTTATGTATTTAGGCTTGAAGATGCTTTCCGTTAATGGAGTAGTAGCTCTAATTACATCAAATTATTATTTAGGCAACGAATATGCGAAAAAACTTAGAAAGGCTTTATTGCCACATGTTTCAAAAGTTGTTAACTTCAAAAATCATCAGGTTTTTTCGTCTGCAAGTGTTCATACATGCATAACTTTAATGCAAGCCTCTCAACTCAATAAATTGATTCCATTTTATATCAGCAAGACCGACATGCTTGATCAAAGCATTGAGCTTGAAAATACTTTGGATTGCGTATGTATTCCAAGGAATCAGTTGGGTGAAAGCTGGGTGATTGCTGGTGAATGTGACAAGCAACTGATCCAAAAAATACATGAATCTTCCGAGTTATTGGGTGATATATCTACAATAAAAAAAGGGGCGACTTCCGGTAACAGAACCGTGTTTACGATTTCATATGACTTTGCTAAAACAAATAAACTCGAAATGGATCTTCTGAAACCAAGTATAAGTGGTAAAGATATATCTCGATATTATTTGAAAGAAAGTCATAAATACTTATTGTATATTGACAGTGAGACCGAGATTCAAAAGTATGAAAACATCTATAATTATCTGCTAAGCCATCAAATTGAGTTGTCAAACAGAAATGAAGTAAAATCCGGCACTTATCCTTGGTATAGATTAGAAAGACCAAGGAACAAAAGTGTATTTGGTGCACCTGAAAAAATTGTTGTTCCATACCGTTCAAATATTAACAAATTCGCATATGATGACAATGGATCTTTTAATGATGGCGGAGGGAGTTATGCAATCGTATTAACGGTTAGCATAATTAACACCAAAGTCTTACTCGCATTATTGAACTCAAAACTCTTGGACTGGTTTTATGGTTTTATAGGAAAGCCGAAAGGAAACGCACGAGAGTATTTTAACAAGCCGTTGGCATTGATTCCAATAAGAATTCCAACCATAGAAAAGCAAAAGAAAGAACTCGAAAATCTGGTAAATAAAATATTAGTTTGTAAAAAAGAAAACTCAAATGCGGACATATCGGAATTCGAGACCGAAATAGACCAACTTGTTTACAAGCTTTACGATCTGACTCCTGAAGAGATTGCTATTGTGGAGGGTCGTAAATAGATGGTATTTCAACTCTACTTTCCCGACCACATGAAAGAACGAAAAATAGATGTCCTGCAATTTGTAGAAAAAGATTGTACCGAAAGCTTCCAGCTTTTGGGTGTTGATTTTCAAAAGCAGGATGCTTTTGATACCTT
>JAYEKL010000109.1:0-5841 GCA_034660995.1 Patescibacteria group bacterium
TTGCTTTAATAACTCCGCTTTTATAAATTCAAAAAATTATACGAAAAGTATTATTTATTGAGATAAACTGGATTCCCGTCTTCACGGGAATGACAAAAATAATGGAATTATTAAAGCAAGCTAGTATGAATATAAAATACTTTGAGTCTCATTATAAAAAATATTCTAAATTTAAAATTCAATTATCTTTATTTGCTTTTAAAATCATTTTGTTTATCCTTATAATATTATTTTTCAAGTCACCACTCATTTCAAATCCAGACGCAAGTTTATGTCCGCCACCACCAAGACTTCTAGCAATACGAGAAACATCAATACCTTTATACTCCTCACTTCTAAGACTACCTTTTATTTTACAATCTTCAGATTCTGTCAAAAGTAAAGAAAATTTTGCATCACTAACTGTATTTATAACGTTTATAAGACCAGAAAGATCCTCTTCTTTCGCCCCAGAGTCTTCCATATCTTCTCTATTAACATATGACACTGCCATCCCTGTTTTCGAATCTGTCTTAATTCTACTCAGAGCCGTTCCCCAAAGTTTAATAGCAGCCATACTTTTGCTGCTAAATATGTTTTTTGCAATTTTATCTACTCTTGATCCTTTTTTCATAAATTCAGCTGCCGCCTCTAGGGTTTGAGAATCTGTATTGCTGTGCTGAAAACCGCCAGTATCTGTAAAAATTCCTGTTAAAAGGCAATTAGCAATATCTTTTGTAATTTCTATATTTGCTTTTTTAAAGAACTCATATATCAAAACTGCTGTTGATGATGCTTTGTCATTTATAACAGAAACACATTTTTTATAATGATCACATTCTGTTTCATTCTTTGGATGATGATCAATGATTAAAATCTTGTCAAAAGAAGAGGCCACTTCTTTAATATCAGTTAGTCTAGTTCTGCTAAAAAGCGCGCAATCTAGTAAAATAATGAGGTCATATTTTTTAAGAACAACTTGGTTTTTTATTCTTGAAATATTTGGCAAAAAACAAAAAATATCTGGGACAGCATCTTTTGAAAAACATTCAACTCTTTTCCCTATACTTTTAAGAGCATCAGACAACCCTAAAACAGACCCAATAGCATCTCCATCTGGATTTTTATGAGTTAAAATTAAAATACTTTCACTAGATTTTACTAAATTTACTGCTTGTTGCATCAAGCTGGAATTACGAATCAGGAATTACGAATCAGGAATATTTACAAATCCACAATTCTTAATTTATGATTCTTAATTCATAATTCATTTTTTTTAATCAGCTCATCTATCTTCCCTACGTACTCCCCGGTATCATCAATTTTAAATTTGATCCTCGGCAATGGCTTCATAAAAAGCTTTTTATTAAGAATCTTTTGTATAAAATAAATATTTTCTTTTAAAATCTCTTCAACTTCTTCTTTTTTTTCAAAAGGAAGAACGCTTATAAAAACATCCGCATAACGGAAGTCTTTAGAAACTTCTGCCTTCATGACAGTTACCATTATATCTGTTGAAAAATTTACTTCTGATAAAATTATCTTTCCAACTTCCTGTTTAATAAGTTCATTAACTTTTTCTATTCTTAAGCTCATAAAATTAAATTATTACATCGTTAAATTACCGTGCTATGCATAACAATTTAGCAATAGAACAATTTAACAATTTATATTATATCTTTCTTTTTACTTCTTCCTCTTTATAAGCATTAATTACATCTCCCATTTCAATTATTACATTTCCTTCAAAAGTTATACCTGCGTCATTTCCTTTTTTTATTTCACTTGCTACTTTTTTATTTGCCTGGAGTTCTTTTATTACACCTTTACCTATTTTTTCTCCATCTCTCATTATTTCAAGTAAAGACCTTTTTTCTACTTTTCCACTCTCAACCTTTGCGCCTACTATCATATTGACTCTTTTTGCCGATTTTTTCCCTGATTTAAAAATTGCGATTACCTTTAAAATCCCTAAGTCAGTCCGAACAATTTCTGGCTCAAGAATAGAAGTAAGATCTTCCTTAATTTCATTTACTAGTTCATAAATAACTTTATATATTTCAATTTCTATTTTTTCTTTTTCTGCAAATTTTTCTATAACAGAATTTGCAGAAACATTAAATCCAATAATCTTTGCCCCTGAAGAATGTGCCATTTTTACATCAGTTTCAGTTATATTTCCAACTCCCATTTTAAGTATTTGAACAGCGACTTCGTCTGAATCTATTGATTCTAAGATTTGTGTTATAGCCTCCAAGGATCCTTTTGTGTCTGCCTTTAAAATTATATTGAACTTTTTCATTTTGTGTGATTTAACAAGTTCTTTTATCTTAGCCGTACTAACTATTTTATCTTCTTCGTCTCCAACTTGAATCTTATCAAATTCTTTTGCTCTTTTCTCTGCAATTAAACGACTGGTCTCACTAATTAAAAAAGCTCCCACTTTTGGCGTTTCGCTTAATCCCATAACAGTAACAGGCATAGCTGGAATAGCTTTATGAATACGTTTCCCATTAAAATTTTCCATTCTTTTTATTCTACCATAAATAGATCCAGCGCTAACATAATCTCCTTCCTTGAGCGTCCCGTTCTGAATTAATACAACAGCGATTGGACCAATTTGAGGGTCCAAATGAGATTCAACAACGAATCCTTCTGCAGAACAGTTTGGATTAGCTTTTATCTCTTCTATATCTGAGGCCAATATTATCATATCCAATAATTCATCAATTCCTTCTCCTGTTTTTGCAGAAATATTTACACAAACCGTTTTTCCTCCCCAATCTTCAGGAACAAGGTCAACCTCTGCAAGCTCTTTTTTAACTTTTTCAATATTTTTTTCTGGTTTATCAATTTTGTTAATTGCCACTAAGACAGAAACTCCTGCTTCCTTAACAAACTTTACAGCTTCTTTCGTCTGAGGTTTAACACCATCGTCAGCTGCAACAACAATAACCGCCAAATCTGTAATATACGCGCCTCTCTCTCGCATTGAATGAAAAGCCTCATGTCCTGGAGTATCTATAAAAGTTATAGTCTCTCCTTTCTTTTTAACCTGATAAGCGCTAACATTTTGTGTTATTCCTCCAGATTCTCCTCCTGCAACATTTGTTTCAAGAATTTTATCAAGTAAAGTTGTCTTGCCATGATCAACATGTCCCATTACAACAACAACAGGAGGTCTTTTTTTGGCTCCTGGACCAACATTCTTTTTTAATTGTTGTTTTCTCTTTTCAGCTACTGATTCTGTTTTTTTCAACTCAAATCCAAAAAAGTCTGCAATAATTTCAGCAGTTTCAAAATCAAGAGCCTCATTTATATTAGCAAAAATCCTGTTTTTAATAAGTTCAGAGATAAGATCTGTTGCTTTGATATTCATCTTTTCTGCCAAATCTTTCACAATTATATTTTCAGAAATCTCAAGAATCTTTTTTTCTTCAGTTTTATTTTCTTCTGGATTTGTCATCAATTTATTTTATATTATATTTTATAATTAACTATAGTTAAAATGATTTTGTCATTTTGAACAATGTCAGTGAATTAGTTAACATCCGCGAAAATAACAAAATCATTAATTCATAATTCATTATTCCCCATCCGCCATCCTTATCGCATCTTCTTCTTCCTTACTTAGATTATATTCAGACTTTCCTTCTATAATTTGTTTTGAATAAACCTTCACTCCGTCCCTAGAATAAAGACTTAATATGATAACACCGCTAAGACATTTGTCAAGAAGAGCGATTGCAAAGCTCTGATTTCCGCCAACATCACCAAATGGATTAAATCTGACAACTCCCACTTTTTGAGTACATTTAGCCAAATTTTCTTTTATTTTTGCATTATTCTCAATTAACTTTTTAATTTCTTCATCAAGTTCATTTGTCTTTTTAATCTGCTTGTATATAATTTCTTCCAAATCTTTAGCCTCACTACTGGCGAAAAAACTGCGTGTTCTCTTTTTAATCTTTTTTAAATTATAGTTAAGATAAATGTTCCAAATAAAAAAAATAAGTAAAACAACACCCGCTAAGATTATAACTACTTCTTGATTTTGGTCTATCGTATTTATCATTATTAAAATTTGTTAAGAATAAAACAAAAAAGCTACTATAAATCTATTTCTATAATAGCTTTTCCGCTTACATAAGTCAATGGATTGTATAAATAAAGAGATATAACAAACAACAAAATTTTATTATTTTCATCTAAAATATTCCCCTCTAGAGAGGGGGTTGGGGGTGTGTTAAAAAGCTTGTTACACACCCCTTACCCCCTCTCAAGAGGGGAATATTTTAGATGGAAATAAAAAAACAGGCGACTGAGAAAAGAGAATATTTCTATTTTTTTAAATATTCTGTCCTTTTTTATTCTGACAAAATATCATAGTTTTTGGAATTTATCAAAAGCAACGCAGAAACTATCCAAAAGATCAGTGATAAGTCATTTTTCCAATAAGTTGTATCAACAAGACCGTGAATTAAAATATAAATCATTAAAGCGTTAATAATATATATTTTCACAGTTGTAGAGACGCGATTAATCGTGTCTCTACGAGAAAAAAACCAAATTAAAATTATAATGAAACCAACAAAACCTATTAAACCTGTTTGCAAATAAAATGCCAAAAATATGTTATGAGATTGGGGGACTGCCCATTCTAGATAAGGCTCGTCAAATCTTTCCGCGTAAGAAAGATATGTTTCTTGAAAAGTTCCTGGACCAATTCCCAGAATGGGACTGTCTTTTATAATTTCTCCCGCCACATTCCAAATCATCAAACGGGAATGAAAAGACGACCTATTATTTGAATTTGTTATTTGGTTAAATTTATTTGAAGATACAAAAATAAATCCTAATAATAAAAATGAAATAAATCCTAATAAATAAATATTTTTTATTTTTAATCTTTTATTTTTTATAAATAAATATAATGTTCCTATAAAAACTCCTAAAAATGCGCCATAAGAACAAGTAAAATATAACGAAATAAAAATAATTAGTAAAAAAATACTGAATACTGCCAGCCCAAGGCTGGTCCGCCTTGGGCAGAAATACTGAATACTGAATACTTTTTTATTTAATAAAAAGAATAACACGATTAAAAACGCCGGGGACAAATACATCGCCAAATGATTTGGCGAGAGAAAGAACGCTTTTAAGCGACCGTCAAAAGTAAGTTCATTGTTTAATAAATAAAAAATACCAATTAAAGAAACAGCTACACCAGAAAAAATCCAGCTTTTTAAAGATAATATAATTTGCTTATCTTTTTTGATAACACTAATAAAAACAATAAAAAATAAAAATGGATCAAAAAACCAGCCCTTACATACACCAAGACTAGTTCGCAAATCAGACGAATGAACTGTTGATAGTATCAGACCGAGAAACAACAACGCAATCCCGATTGATAAAATAAAATTATTTTTACACAAGCGATTAAAATCGCTAAAACCCTCGGCTAAAGCCGGGTAGAAATTTTTATATAATAAATTTTTTCTAATTCTGTTTAAAATCCAGACAAGAAATAAGATGTAGATCATTATTTCTAGCGCCGTTGTCGGAATTCCACCAATTGAAAACCGCCACAAATATAATGGCATAAAAAAGATTATGGCATATATTCCATATCTAATATTTTTTATGCTTATTAAAGCAAAAACCAAAAGAAATATTGTTAAAATTA
This sequence comes from Patescibacteria group bacterium, assembly GCA_034660995.1. Taxonomy (GTDB): domain Bacteria; phylum Patescibacteriota; class Minisyncoccia; order JAHIHE01; family JAGLIN01; genus JAYEKL01. Next base: position 5,669 of record JAYEKL010000109.1, read on the forward strand.
TATTATTCATAAAAGTAATTAAGATGTAGGAACGCAAGATTTTGCGTTAAGATGTAGGAACGCAAGATTTTGCGTTCCTACAAAACATATTATGATTATAATTAAAGACTAAATATTAGTTCTATCGCTATTATTGTTTATTACCATCATCGACAAAGAAATAATAACCACAA
>JAYEKL010000109.1:5941-7586 GCA_034660995.1 Patescibacteria group bacterium
TTAAGATGTAGGAACGCAAGATTTTGCGTTCCTACAAAACATATTATGATTATAATTAAAGACTAAATATTAGTTCTATCGCTATTATTGTTTATTACCATCATCGACAAAGAAATAATAACCACAAAAATCGTTAAAATCGTTGGAGAATAGATCGCTGTATCAAAAAATGAATGCGCGGAAAACCAAATTAACGAACCAATTAATCCAAAAGACAAAGCGCGTATAAAAATATCTTCAGTTCTTTTACCAGTTTTAAATAATTGCCAAATTGTAATACCAATTAATATTAACCAGACAAGTAAAGCAAAAATTCCCATTTCCGCGCCAATATCTAAATATAAATTATGCGCGTATATTGGAGTTCTATATCCAGCTGTTGGATATAAATAAATTGAATAATTTCCTATACCAACTCCTGTTAAAAAATTGTCCGCGAACATTTCATATCCTTGGCTCCAATTTTTAATTCTTTCTGTGTTTGATCCTTCATTAAAATTAAACGACGATAAAAATCTGTTCACGATTGATTGATTGCTAAATATTATAAACAGAATAGAAATTCCTGTTGCCAATCCTAGAATTATTTTTTTATTAAAGTTTATATATTTCCAAAGTAAAATTATAGTCACGCCAATACCAGCAATTAGCCCAATATATCCACCCCGAGAGAATGTTAGCGCTTCAGCTAAAAGCATTATAAAAAGAATGAGGTATAATAATTTACCATTTAAAAATGTACACTTGTCATTCCTATTAACAAGAACAATTGCTAAAATAACCGGAATTAAAAGCCCTAAATAAAAAGAAAACATATGCGGGTCTGGAAAAAGAGAGAAAGCGCGAAGCACCGTCGCGCCACTAATATTTACAAGCCAGCTTGGATTTGCAATAACCTCAGCTCCAAAAGTATTGCCATAAAAAATAGGTGACACAAATTTACTCCAAAAATCCATTATTGGATCAATACCTATTAGAAATTGTAGCACAAACTGAATAATTCCTATTAAAGATAAAACAAACCCGCTAGTGATAAGCGCGTTTAAAATCTTGTAAATATAATTATTTTTAACCATCCCTCGCCCCTTTGCGATAGTAGAGACGAGGCATTGCCTCGTTCCTACTTTATTTAAGGAGAAAATTGGTAAAGATGTAATAATAAAATAAAGTGGAAAAATTGAGAGAAAAACCAGTATTTTTCTAAAAGCTCTTTCCATATCCCACGCCTGTAACATAGAAAAAACCGCAATAAACAAAAACAGTAAAATCAGTAAAGTTTGTAAACTAAATCTAATAGCAAATTTCTTTTCTGCTAAAGATTTTATGACCCAGACTGCAAAAAGATATAAAATTAAGACCCTCCCGGAAGCAAGATCAATCCCAGCAGAAATATTAAGAGCAACCTGAAAAGGAATATATAAAATCAACAAAAATAAAACTTGATTGAAATATTTAAAAGAGATTGAAATAAATAAAACTGATAATAATATAAACAGAACAGAGAAATTATAAAGAGAAATTAAAATCCCAGAAAAAACAGCCAATACAAAAATAGTTAAATATTCAAAATTTATCTTTTTGAGTTTTAGAAACATTTTTATAGATTTAGTATCTACGCGTTTTATAGGGTCATACGCAATTTAGT
>JAYEKL010000110.1:0-2505 GCA_034660995.1 Patescibacteria group bacterium
AATTAAGAATTTAGAGTTTAATAATATTGAAAGTAAGGAAAAAATAGATGTAACTTATCCTGGAAAAAAAACACAGAAAGGGCATTTGCATCCGTTGACTCAGGTGAGATATGAAATTGAGGAGATTTTTAAATCAATGGGATTTTTGACGGTTGAGGACCGGGAAGTTGAAGACGAGTTTCATAATTTTGACGCTTTGAATATTCCGAAAAATCATCCGGCTAGAGATATGCAGGACACATTTTGGTTGAAAGATGGCAATGTTCCTCGCACTCACACATCATCTGTGCAAATAAGATTTATGGAAAAAAATAAGCCACCATTTAAAATTGTTTCTTTTGGAAGAGTATACAGAAACGAAGCTTCTGACGCAACGCATGATTTTAATTTTAATCAGGTAGAATGTTTGATAGTTGATAAGAGCGGAAAAATAACAGTTGTAAATTCAAAATCAATTATGTCCGAATTTATAAAAGGTTTGTTCGGAAAAGAAACAAAAATTAGGTTAAGGCCTAGCTATTTTCCTTTTGTGGAACCGGGATTTGAGCTTGATGCAAGCTGTCCTTATTGCGAAGGCAAGGGATGCAGAATTTGCAAGGGTACTGGATGGATTGAACTTGGAGGATCTGGAATGGTTAATCAAAATGTTTTTAAATCAGTTGGATTTAAGGAAGATAAATATGAAGGGTTCGCGCTTGGTTTTGGAATAGAAAGGATCGCGATGATTAAATACGGAATTAATGATACAAGATTATTTTACTCAGGAGACTTGAGGTTTTTGGAACAGTTTTAAAATTAGGTTTTTAGGAATTTTTAAAAGAATCTAAGATAACAATTATGAAAATATCTTACAATTGGTTAAAAGAATTTGTTGACATAAACATTTCCCCGGAAAAGCTGGCGGAGGTTTTGACGATGCATAGTTTTGAGGTGGAAAATATAATTTATCAAGGCGAGGGATTGGATAATGTTGTGGTAGGGAAAATTTTGGAAATTAAAAAGCATCCAGACGCGGATAGATTGAATTTGGTTAAAGTAGATGTGGGAAATTTTGGAGGCTTAGCCTCCAGTGTGGAGGCTAAGCCTCCAAAATCTATGATTCTTGATATCGTTTGCGGCGCGCCGAATGTTGAGGTTGGGCAGAAAGTTGCTGTGGCATTAGTTGGCGCGGAATTGCCGGGCGGATTTAAAATTGAAAAAAGAAAAGTGCGCGGAATTGAATCTTGTGGAATGATTTGCGCAGAGGATGAGTTAGGAATGGGAGAAAATCACGAAGGTATAATGGTTTTAGACAAAGATTTAAGAATTGGAACTCCGATTAAAAAAGCGTTGAATATTGACGATGTTATTTTTGAAATTGATATTCTGCCGAACAGAGCGCATGATTGTTTATGCCATCTTGGTGTGGCAAGAGAAGTAGCTGTAATATTAAAATTAAAAATTAAAAATTGGAAATTGAATGAAAATTGGAAATTGGAAATTGGAAATTGTCAAAATTTAGATATTAAGATTGAAAATAAAGATTTATGCAAGAGATATTCAGCCGTCGTTGTAAAAAATATTGAAATTAAAGATTCTCCTGTGTGGTTGAAAAGTAAATTGGAAAGTTGCGGAGTGAGGTCTATAAATAATATTGTTGATATTACAAATTTTGTGATGCTGGCGTTTGGACAGCCGATGCATGCGTTTGATATGGATAAGTTAAATTCCAAATTCCAAATTCCAAATTCCAAACAAATTACAAATCCAAAATCCAAAATCACAAAAATAATTATTAGAAACGCGAAAAAAAATGAAAGTATTTTAGCTCTTGACGAAAACGAGTATGAATTAAATGAAAATGATTTGGTAATTGCGGATGAGGAAAAAGCGATTGCGATTGCGGGGGTGATGGGTGGAATGGATACTGCTGTGGATGAGAATACTAAGAACATAATTTTTGAATCGGCGAATTTTAGTTGTACGAATATTAGAAAAACGGCAAAGCAGTTAAAATTATCATCCGAATCGTCTTATCGCTTTGAAAGAGAAATTGATCCGGAAATAACTATGCCTGCAATAATGAAGGCGATTAAAATGGCTGAAGATTTGGCTGGCGGTAAAGCAGAAAAAGATATAGTAGATATTTACGCAAGTCCTGTTCAGCGAAAAGAGCTGAAATTTGATTTTAAGAGAATTAAAAATTTATTAGGAGTTGAAGTTTCTGAAAAAGAAGTGAAAAGAATTTTAGAAGAGCTGGATTTTGAAGTGACGGTAAACATCTCGTCCCGTCAGAGTCTCTCCGCAGAGGACTCTGACGAGAAAGATATAAAAGTAAAAATTCCAACATACAGGATAGACATTGAAAGAGCAAATGACATTATTGAAGAAATCGGTAGAATTTACGGGTATGAAAACATTCCGGAATCTGCGCCAACTGTTGAAATAAAATCGGTTACCAGTGATCAAATTTTGTCATTAGAAAAAGATATCAGAACAATTTCCGAAGGATTGGGATTCTGTGAA
>JAYEKL010000110.1:2605-7434 GCA_034660995.1 Patescibacteria group bacterium
TATTTTGAAATTTACGAAGAAAGTTTATTAGAGTTTTATAGTAAAGAAAAGAATTTTCAGAAAATAAATAAATTTCCGGCAGTTGAGCTTGATCTGTCCGTTGTATTTGATGAAGAAATAAAATGGGGTGATATTGAAAAAATTGTCTTTGTCACTGGTGGCAAACTCGTCAAAAGTGTTGTGCCGTTTGATATCTATCGGGGAGAAAAAATTGGCAAGGATAAAAAAAGTGTAGCTTTTAGAATTTTCTATCAAGCGGAGGATAGGACATTGAAGGACGAAGAAGTTGGGGTTGTACAGGAAAAAGTTATTAAAGAGTTGGTAAAGATGGGGGGAGAGATTAGAGGTTAGAATATTGAATATTTTGCGGGAACTATTTTGTAAATAGTTTCTAATGTTTCCCAAGCAAATAATATTATTGTATCTTCAAAACATTAGGAACTAGTTTAAAAAACCAGTTCCCGCGTGAAATTGTTTATCAATTTAACGAGCAAGCTCGTCTGGTTTTATAAAGTGGCTGAGTGTGATGCGGCTGAGTTGACAAAGGCAGTGTTTTTTGGTTAAGATAAAGATATGTTGGAGTTCAGGTTTTAACCTGTACGGCGTACACTTTTAAAGAGTGAATTCCAGTTCTTAGGCAATCTATAAAACAAAAGCTATCTATAGGACGACTGCACAAGGTTTGTAAGGATTGTTTTTTGAAAATTTTTAGATTATTCTACATTAATTTTTTAGTAATCGTTATTCTCATTCTTTTGGAAAAGGATAAAGGTCGGGAGGGTTAATAAGTTAATTAAAAATAATAAAATAAAAATTATGGTGAATAAAAACAATAAAACAAGTTCTCGTGTTGATAATCGTAAAACCCTTGTTTCTATGTTTGGTGTTATCGCTCTTTTCTTTGCAGTATCAGCATTTACTCTCTTTGGTCAAATTCCTTCTAAAGCGCAAGTTCAACCTCAATCACAGATTCAATCTCAACTTCAAGATATTGCAAAGCAATTAGGGACTATGCATTCATCTCAAGAAGAAAGAAAAGCAACAATAAATACTCTTGAGAATCTCACTTCAGAAGAAGTATTCTTAGTGAGAAAGTTGTGGCGAGATCAATTGCTCAACGATGAAAGACTTACAGAATCTCAAGTAAAGATACTTCCTAAACTAGAAGAGTTTGATAAATATTTTTATCAAAAAATTGAAGAACGATTTGGAAAAGATAAAAATATTTACAATACATATCCAGAACAACTTAATCAATTGTTTAATGAATTAAGCAGTGACGATCCCGTTGTTAAATCACTAATTCGTGATATTGAAAGTGCTAATATTTCTTCCCCAAAAAATAATTTTTTGGGTATAAAAGAAGCATCATTATTATCATGCCAGACCATACAGTGCAGATCGTGTGAAAAACGATCCGAACGAGTGGCCCTGTGATTTTCGTCTCCATATCAACTCGGGAAATTATAGTGAAGTTGACGGATTGAGTTATGCCGCATGGTATGTTGTTTCATATCATAACGGACTTGATGGTTCGTCAAATCGTGATAGATATATTGTAGGATTTGGATCTGCTTTGAAGTATGGAGTGCCATTTGAATGGTATTTAAGAGATTATATTATCTTTAGAATATAAATATATAGTATGATTCCACTCTTAATATTATCAGTCATTCTTATGTTCTATTCTTTTATTTTTTACCGACGGCGTCAATATCATATAGCTAAACCACTTTTTGTCTTAAGTGCGATTTTAATGGTTATTAGTATAATTGTTTTATATTGGGTTGCTTCCAGACCTTATCCTTAAAATAAAAGAAATACGCTTTCATAAATAATAAACTGTTACAAAAACTGTGGCGGTTTGTTTAGGAATAACGAGATGGCAAAGTTATTTTTGCCTAGATTCTACTCTGAAGCCGAACACTATGGTAAAATAGAAAGGAAATTTTTAATAAAAATTATGATGAAAAAAAAGTAGTAAAAAATATGGTCATCTTGTAAAGAACGAACGGAATGAGATTGCGATACTTCTGAAAAAGAACTACTCGTTAAGAAATATTGCCAGTGCGCTAAATCGTTCTGTCTCAACAATTTCAGATGAAATTAAAAATAATAGCGTTAAAAAGAAATATGATTCTAAAAAAACTCAACACAAATCATACACCAAGAGACACAACGCCAGTTTTAGAGGAGAAAAAATTTCTGTTCCGACGCTGCAAAACTATGCTGAAATGTATGAACAATCTTTTGCCTTAAATAAGATAGAAAAGTTTGAGTGGAAAACCAAGAAAATTTTCAGCAAGCAATATAAATTTTATGCTGTGGATGACGGATTAGTCAGCAATATAAATATTTCTAAATTTGGTATTGAAGAAAAGTTATTGGAAAATATCGTTTATAATGTTTTGGCAAAAAAATATCCAAAAATTTATTATGGCCGCAATGATGAAGATAGGGAAATTGATTTTATTGTGCCGCAATCTGAAAATCATTTTCTTAAAATACAGGTTAGTATTGAAATTAACGCTCAAAACAAAAAACGGGAGTTCGGCAATTTTGTTATTACGGATAAATATTTTAAAAAAGGGGAAAATATTTTGATTACTTTAAACGGAAAAAATCAAACGCATAATTATAAAGGTTCTGTTATTCAAGAAGTGCCGCTTTTGGATTTTATCCTTAAAAAGATAGAATAGGTAAATGCAAAAAATTATCGTCCATTCTTTTTTTATCAGAGTTTTTTGTAGGGGCGGTAATACTGTCACAAATGAAAGAATATTTCAATAAAAAATAATAATGAATACAAAAAAATATAAAAAAGACTTTGATGAGTGGAATATTGAAAAGAAGAAAACTGATGATTCTGAAAACAAAAAAACATTTCATGAGCGAGAAATTTGGTTTATCAAAATTGGGGAAAATATTGGTTTTGAACAAAATGGAAAAGGCGGAAAATTTCTAAGACCCGTTGTTATTTATAAGAAGTTTTCTAAAAATGTATTTTTAGGAATACCATTAACAAGAGCGAATAAAGAAGGAAAGTTTTATAATAATTTTAATTTTCAAGGCAAAAGAAGTAATGCTATTTTATCGCAAATTAGATTATTTGATTCTAAAAGATTGTCTTATTTAATCGGAAGAATGAGCAATGGCGATTATAAAAAATTAAAAGAAAAACTCATTGAGTTAATTCAATGAGCTTTTCTAATTTTTACTCTCTGCAGGTTTTTACTTCCCACAGCGAGAGAGGACTATGTGTCCATTTGTATCTATATACTACCATAATAGATTTTAATGTCAAATCTAATTTCCTATATAATTTCCTACATTCTAAAATTTCAAAAAAATGCCACCAATCCTCTCCATCAAAAATCTAACCAAAAAATTTAAAAACTTCAAAGCAGTTAATGGGGTTAGTTTTGATGTTGGGGATGGTGAGATCTTTGGATTGCTTGGTCCGAATGGGGCGGGGAAAACTACGATTATAAGAGTTATTGCGACAGTGCTTGCTCCAACAAGTGGAACCGCAGAGGTTCTCGGCTTTGATATTATTAAAAATTCGGAAGAAGTGAGAAAAAATATCGGCGTGCTAACAACGGACATTGGCGTTTATGAAAGATTTTCTGGGAGGGAGAATTTAAGATATTTCGGCGAGCTTTACGGATTGTCTAAAGAAGCTTTAGAAGAAAGAATAAGTGAATTATCAGATCTTTTGGAAATGAATGATTTTATAGATCGCAGAGCGGGAAAATATTCAACGGGAATGAAGCAAAAACTAGCAATCGCGCGCAGTGTAATTCATAATCCCAAAATTATTATCTTTGACGAGCCAACTGCGGGATTAGATGTTCTAGCATCACAAACTGTGTTAAATTTTATGCGCCGAGCGCAAAAGCCCGGTGGGTGTGTTATTTTTTCAACTCATCAAATGAATGATGCAGAAAAATTATGCGACAGAGTTGTAATAGTCCATAAAGGAAAAGTGATTACTGGTGATACGGTGAAAGCGTTGAAAAGCAAAACGGGGGCGGAGGATTTAGAGGATGTTTTTATGAAGTTGGTGAGAAATAAATTTAAATCAAATTGCTAAATTGTTAGGAAATTATTTCTACTCAGCTTTAGCTGAGAGTTTGCTAAATTTTAGTTTAGCGAATCTTTAGAAATACTTGAAGCTTAAGCTTCAAGAACCCTCAGCTAAAGCTGGGTAGAAGATTATTATTAAATTATTAATAAATCGTTATTATTTTAAATTTATGGAATTTTGGTTATTTTTTGTTCAGAATTAGCGAACAGTAATACAGTTGCTGTTCTTGTTGGTGCTTTAATGGCTGGATGGTTTGGGTTTAAACAATATAGAAGCCAAAAGATTTGGGAAAAAATTGACGAGAGATATTTTAAAGATGGAATTGAAGAATTTATTTCAGATTTGCAAAGAATTAGAAGAACATTGGAACACAATTTTTATTATTCATTGTTGGTTTTAAAATATTATCGAGATCTTGATAATAAAGATTTTTTGGAACAGTTTGATTTAAAACGAATTAAAAATAATAATAAATTGTCGTCAAAAATACCAAGTTCGCTCTGGATAACTAACTTATTTTTAAAAAATGAACATTTTAATAAAGTATGCGTTAATTTGTTTGCAAGTGTAGGAGCAATTAATGATTATTATATTTCAGATTGTATGGTTGGTTTAGATATGATGATCGAAGATCCAAAAAGAATAAAATTCACCAAAGAAGAAACTGTAAAAAAAATTTTTAAGGAAAATAATCAAAAATATAAAGAAGTACATAAAGAGCTGGGATTATATGTTTTAATTG
>JAYEKL010000111.1:0-7186 GCA_034660995.1 Patescibacteria group bacterium
TGCGCGTTTGTTTGTGTCGTATGTTTTCATAATGATCCAAAAATTACAATTATTTATCTGTAATTAAGTTTAGTTTAGCAAATGGATTGGGTAGTGGCAAATATTGAAAATATTAGGAAATTGGATATTGGGATATTGTAGTATCAAAATAATATCCTAATATCTAATTTTAGGGTATAAAAAAACACTTTTGTCATCTCGAAATGAGCAGAGCGATTGAGAGATCTATAAGCTAAAAAAGTCTCATATAAACCTTTCTTATTTTTGGTATAGTATAGTTCATAGACCTGCCTGTCCGACAGGCAGGTCTCTCACCCTATCGGGATTCGAAATGACAAAAGTGTTCTTTTACGGTCTAAATTTCTAAATATCCATCTTATTGACATCAATTACTGTAAGTTTATAATTAAAGCAGATAATCAGTTAATACGCAACTATATGAAAATAGGAATTGACGCTCAAACTATATTAAATCCAAAAATGGGGGACGCGGCCGGACTAGGGCATTATACTTATCAATTAATTAGATATTTATTGAAGATTGATAAAGAAAATGAATATGTTTTGTATTTTAGCTATCGGGCGAGAGAAAAAGATTTTGAGAAATTTAATAAACCAAATGTTGTCATAAGGCGTTTTCCATTTTCGTGCTATAAAAAATTTATTCCTTTAGCTTATTCTGAAATGCTTGCTTCTGCGTTTTTTCTGCGAGATAAATTAGATGTGTTGCATGTCCCTGGTGGGCGAGTTCCTTTGACATATAAAAAGAGAATAGTTGTGACCGCTTATAATCTTGGCGTTAAAAAATTTCCAGAATTATTTTCAAAAAGAGAAATTATTAAAAATAAAATTAAGCCAGCAGCTTTTAAAAGAGCTAACACAGTTATTTCCAGTTCGGAATCAGCGAAAAATGATTTAATAAATGATTTTGAAATTAGCGATGATAAAATAAAAGTAATCCATAACGCTTTTGACGAGAAATTTTTTAAAGACGCAACGATAGATGAAATTCAGAACGCGAAAAATAAATATAAAATTGAGGGTGAATATATTTTATTTATGAATACAATTAAGCCTTTAAATAATCTAACGAGATTGATTGAAGCATTTTCTAAACTAAGATTAATTCTAAAAGGCAAGAAGCCGAATTCAAATTATAAATTAGTTTTAGCGGGAAAAAGCGGTTGGATGTCTGATGAAATTCACCAGATCGCAAAAGATTTTGGGTTAAAAAATGAAGTTATATTTCCTGGCTATATAGATCCAAAAGATTTAAACGCTTTATTTGCTGGCGCTGATCTTTTTGTTTCTGTTCCAGTTTATGAAGATTTTGGCGCGCCGGTTTTGGAAGCGATGGCGTCCGGAATTCCAGTTGTCTGTTCTAATGTTTCCTCGCTTCCAGAAATAACGAACGGAGCAGCTGTTTTAATTGATCCTTATGATATTGAAGGCATAAAAAATGCAATTTTGAAAGTTCTGGATGACGATGGATTGAGGAGCGATTTGAAGGAAAGGGGATTAGAACAGGCGAAGAGATTTCACTGGAAAAAAACAGCGGAGGAAACGCTGGAGGTTTTTAAGGTTGTTAGTCAAAAGGAATAAGTTTATAGTTGATAGTTGACAGTAAACTGTCAACTATGCTATACTGTAAATATGAAAACAGATACTGCAAAAAAGATAGTTGAGTATATAAGCGAAAACAAGCAAGCTACGGCAAAAGAATTGGTAGATTATTTGGAAATTAGCCGTCAAGCGGTGTTTAAGCATTTGTCTCAATTGTCAGCAAATAATCAAATTTATAAAACTGGCAAACCGCCGAAAGTTTTTTATTTTGTTCAGAAAAAAGTTGAGGCAATTGATGATGTTGCGGAGATTGACAGCGTTGCTAAAAAAATAATTGAAGAAAATTATTTAATTATTACTTCTATTGGCGCGCGTAAAAACGGATTGGAAGGATTTATTTTTTGGTGCCAGAAAACAAATCAGCCGATTCAAAAGACCGCTAAAGAATATGTAAAAACTTTGAAAAAATATAATGCTTTCAAAAAAGCTGGATTTATCAATGGAATGGCAAAAATGAAAAGCGTGTTCCCACAAGTTTATTTGGATAATCTTTTTTATATTGATTTTTATAGTATTGAAAGATTTGGAAAAACAAAGTTGGGGCAGATGCTTTTGTATGCTAAACAGAGTCAGAATAAAGCTTTGACAAAAGAATTGATTTTGGATATTAAACCGCGAGTTAGGCAATTAATAAAGAAATATAAAATAGACGGTGTTGGATTTATTCCACCAACAGTTAAAAGAGAAACCCAGTTTATAAAGGAAATGGAAAAAGGTTTGGGCTTGGAAGCGCGAAAAATTTCTATAACCAAAATCAAAACGGAAATAGCGGTTCCTCAAAAAACATTGAGTAAATTGCCCGATCGTATTGAAAATGCTCAAAAAACAATTATTGTTGGCGAGAAGAAAAAATATAAAAATATCTTGCTAATAGATGACGCAGTAGGTTCTGGCGCAACGCTTAATGAAACAGCGGCGCAGATAAGAGCTAAAGGAATCTGTCATGGAAAAATTGTTGGGCTGGCCATTACTGGAAGTTTTAAGGGGTTTGATGTGATTAGCGAGGTGTAGGCGAGGAATGTAAATTAAATTAATTCGTTTTTTATCAATATCATCTATCTATTGACAAATAATATCATTTGTCATAAAATTAAGTTATGAAATATTTTGATTGGAATAATGAAAAAAATGAAAAATTAAAAACAGAGAGAGAAGTTGGCTTTGAGGATGTTTTGATTGCGATTGAAGAAAAAAGAATCTTAGATATTATTGAACATAAAAATCAAAAAAAATATCCAGATCAGAAAATGTTTGTAGTCAGCATTAATAATTACGCTTATTTAATTCCGTTTATTGAAAATGATCAGAAAATATTTTTAAAGACAATTATTCCAAGCCGTAAAGCGACTAAGAAATATATTTTAAAAATTAAAAATAAATAATATGAAATATTTTGAATTAAACAAAGAAGAAAAAAAAATTCTTGCTGACTCTGATAAAGGGGATTTGGTAAGTGTAAAGAAATTAAAATCAGAGAAAACAAAATATCAAAATTACGCTAAACTAACTTTAGGTAAATCTAAAAATATTAATATTAGATTATCTGAGAAAGATTTACAAAAAATAAAAGCAAAAGCCGTTATGATGGGTTTGCCTTATCAAACTTTGTTATCATCGCTTATTCATCAATATGCTGACGACGAACAAAGCAAAAACAAAATCTGCTTCTAAAAAGCGGATTTTGTTTTTTTCTCATCTCATCTTTTTGAAAAAGATTGGGTGGGAAAAAGAAAAAAAATGAGGAAGATTGATTTTTTATGGGTTTTCAGGTAAGATGATGATTGTAGAGACGCGATTTATCGCGTCTAAACCACGCGCAAGAATGTAATTATCAAGATGCGCAAACTGAGACGCGATAAATCGCGTCTCTACAACTATAATTATAAAATCAAATCAATGTTTAAAAAAGTAAATCCAAGGCAAAATTTTCCGGAGATGGAAAAGGATATTCTGAAATTTTGGGAAGAGAATGAAATATTTAAAAAATCTATAGACAATAGGAGCGATAAAAAGACTTATAGTTTTTTTGATGGTCCGCCATTTGCGACAGGAATGCCTCATTATGGGCATGTTGTGGCGAATGTAATGAAAGACGTTGTGCCGAGATATTGGACAATGCGCGGATATAGAGTTGAAAGAAAATGGGGTTGGGACTGCCATGGACTTCCAGTTGAAAATTTGATTGAGAAAGAATTAGAAATTAAGAACAAGCAAGAGATTGAAGATATGGGAATTGATAAGTTTAACGAAGTGTGTTGTAGTTCGGTTCTTCGTTATGCTGATGAATGGAAAAAGTTTATTCCGCGAATTGGTAGGTGGGTTGATATGGAGAATGATTATCGGACAATGGATTGGAAATACACAGAGTCAATTTGGTGGGTTTTTTCGGAATTGTATAAAAAAGGACTTGTCTATGAAGGATATAAACCAATGCATATTTGCCCGCGCTGTGAAACAACTCTTTCTAATTTTGAAGTAACGCAGGGATATAAAGATATTACGGATTTGTCCGCGACGGTGAAATTTAAGTTGAGAGCGGGACAGAAAATAGGTGGTTTTGATGCTGGTGAAAATACTTTTGTTTTGGCTTGGACAACGACGCCGTGGACTTTGCCGGGAAATGTGGCTTTGGCGGTGGGGAATAGTATTAAGTATCAAGTAGTTAGTATTAAGGGAGAAAGTAGTTTTTATGTTTTGGCGAAGGATAGGGTTGAAGAGATATTGGAAGATAAAGAATTTGAAGTTTTGAGTGAAATTGATAGTAAGGAATTGGTTGGCTTGGAGTATGAGCCATTGTTTAATTATTATGCAAACAAAAGAGGCTTAGCCTCCAGTGTGGAGGCTAAGCCTCTGGAATTCTTAGAAAACGCCTATAAAATTTATCCCGCGGATTTTGTTTCAACGGAAGATGGAACGGGCGTAGTGCATATTGCGCCAGCGTTTGGGAATGATGATATGAAACTAGCAGAAAAATACAATCTACCATTTATTCAGCATGTTGGAATGAATGGAAGATTTAAGAATGGAGTTGTAGATTTTAGGGAGAAGATAGATTTGCAAAAAGGCTCCACAGCCTTGCAGGACTATGGAGCCAACGATGCCAACACTGTTGGCAGGGAAGTAAAGCCAAAGAGAAATCCAAGAGAGACTGATGAAAAAATTGTGAAATGGTTGGAAGAAAATAATAAATTATTTAGTAAAGAAAATTATAAGCATAGCTATCCGCATTGTTGGCGGTGTGATACTCCACTGCTTAATTATGCGACGAGTTCTTGGTTTGTAAAAGTAACGGATGTTAAAGATAAAATGGTTGCGAATAATAAAAAAATAAATTGGACACCAGAATATATTAAAGAAGGACGATTTGGGAAATGGTTGGAAGATGCGCGGGATTGGGCGGTTTCGAGAAGTAGATATTGGGGCGCGCCATTGCCAATTTGGCGGTGTAAAAAATGTAAAAATATAGAAGTTATAGATTCTATTGATAAGTTAAGAGAACAAACTGACCAGAAAATAACTAAATTTATTCTATTACGTCATGGCGAGAGTGAAAATAATGTAAAAGATATAAAAGCTGGACAGCTTGATGGCTATCCTTTAACTAAAAAAGGTATTAAACAGGTGGAAGAAGCGGTGGAAATATTAAAAAAAGAAAAAATTGATTTTATAATATCGTCTCCAATACTTAGAACTAAACAAACAGCTGATCTTGTAAATAATGTATTAAAAGTAGAACGAATTGAAGATGAAAGAATTAAGGAATATGATTTTGGTTCATGGAATGGACATAGTCGTAATGATTCATTTTGTAAAGAAGATGAGCTTTATAAAGAATATAAGAAATTAGCTAATAATAGTGAGAAATATAATTTTAAATTTGGAGGAGATGGGGAATCAAGACAGGATATTGAAAACAGAGTAAGAGAATTTATAGAAGAAGTTGTAGAAAAATATGCTGGAAAAAATATCTTAGTTGTTGGTCACGGAGGGATTAATGCAATGTTTCATCGGGTTGTAGAAAGGGTTTCGATAAAAAACACCTACAAATACGAATTTATGCTTGGTAATGCAAAGCAGCGTATATTTTATATGGATGAAGATAAAAAAGAATTTGATTTGCATAGACCTAATATTGATAAGATTGAAATAAAATGTTCTCAGTGCGGTAGCAAGGCAAAAATTACTGGTGATGTTTTTGATTGTTGGTTTGAGTCGGGGTCAATGCCTTACGCGCAGTGGCATTATCCATTTGAAAATAAAGATAAGTTTGAGAAAGGGTTTCCAGCTGAATTTATCGCGGAAGGACTAGATCAAACGCGTGGTTGGTTCTATACATTAATAGTTTTAGCAACTGCTCTTTTTGAAAAACCAGCTTTTAGGAATGTAATTGTCAATGGAATTGTTATGGCAGAGGACGGGCAGAAAATGAGTAAGAGATTGAAGAATTATCCAGAACCAGATTTATTAGTTGAAAAATATGGCGCGGACGCTTTACGATATTACTTGTTGATCTCACCAGTGATGAAAGCAGAAAATCTTCGTTTTTCTGAGCGTGGGGTTGATGAAGTTTTGAAGAAATTTATTTTAACATTGTGGAATATTTATTCATTTTTGGTAATGAATAGTGATATAGACAAGCAGAGTGATAAATATAGCGGAACGGAGCGCGTTGCTCCAAAAAGTATTAGAAGCTCAAATCTTTTAGATAAATGGATTTTATCTGAATTTAATATTTTGGTTGAGGAAGTAAACAAGCAAATGCAAAATTATGATTTAGCAAGAGCAGCTAGACCATTAAATGAGTTTGTCGATAAATTATCAAACTGGTATGTTCGTAGAAGCAGAAAAAGATTTGTTTCAGAAAATATAGAAGACAAAAAGTTTGCTTTTCAGACTTTGCATTATGTTTTGACGGAGTATGCAAAACTCTTTGCTCCATTTATGCCGTTTTTAGCTGAGGAAATTTATCAAAATTTAACTGATAAAGAATCAGTTCACTTAGAAGATTTTCCAATTTCTGATAAGAATTTAATTGATTGGAGAGTTAGTGAGAAGATGAATTTTGTGAGAGATGTAGTTACGGTGGGGCTGGCAATTAGGGCGAAAAATGGATTGAAAGTAAGACAGCCGTTAGCGGAATTACGAATTAAGAATTACGAATTAAGAATTACGGAGGAGCTTTTAGATTTAATAAAAGACGAGTTGAATGTGAAGAAAGTTGAATTTGTGGAGTCTTTGCAAATAGGCTCCACAGCCCGGAGCCTGCCCCGCACTGCGATGCGGGGGGACAATGGAGCCAACGATTTGAATAATTGGATTTGCGAAGAAGATGGTAAAATTAAGATTGCTCTTAATTTAAATATTACAGATGAGTTAAAATTAGAAGGACAGGCAAGAGAAATTGTTCGGCATATTCAAGTAATGCGTAAAAAAGCAAAATACAATCGAGATGATAAAATAATGATTAAATATAGTTTTACTAATGAAAATAAAGATATAGAAAAAGTTTTTAGCGAGTGGGGAAATTATATTAAAAAAGAATGCTTGGCGGGAGAAATTGTAT
>JAYEKL010000112.1:0-3315 GCA_034660995.1 Patescibacteria group bacterium
ATATTATTCAATTCCGCTTTTGATTTTGATGTAATTGTATCTAAAAATGTCTCTATATCGGAAGTTGTGACTGATTTCGTATAAGATTTAAAAATATTTCTAATTTCCTTTTCGTCTTCAGTTATAAAAATACTTTCGTGCAATTTCTCATTCTCATTCTTTATCTCCTCCTTCACCGTCTCCCACTCCTCCTCCGTATATTTTTTATCACTAACAGGATCATATCCATTTTTTATTTCTTCAAAATCACTGTAGCCGTCGCTGTCCGTATCAGAATTATTCAAATCAGTTTCTAAAACCTCCTCAATATAATCAGGCAGCCCGTCTTGATCGCTATCAAGTTCTTTGTCAATTTCAGCTTCTTCAACTTTTTCATTTTCTAAAACAGGAGTATTCTCATCTTCCTTATTAGAAAAAAATAAAAAATACGAAGCGACAACGCCTAAAATAATTACAATTGCTCCGACCAATAAAATAATTTTTTTATTATTATCATTAACGCCACTCTCCGCGATGTTCTCTTCTGCTTGGTTATTGTTTCCATTTGCTTGTATATCTTGTTCCATGTTTTTGTCTTAACTTATTAAATCTCTTCTGTATAGTATTATTTTAGCATAAATTTGGGAAAACAAAAAATAACTGTTGGGAATTTATGGCTCTGTTGCTAAGCTCCATTCCACATTTTGCACTCCTTTATTAAAATAGCAAAATCAGAGCCATGAGAGGCGAAGGAGTGTAAATATAAAAAAACAGAAGAAGAGTGTTTCTCTCAGCGTTGTTGCTGAGCACTCTGCTTCTATTACTTTCCTTGTAGCCTGTCAAGCTCATTTCTGAGCTTTTCTTGCTTATCCCAGTTAGTTTCTTTTTTCTGGGTTAGATTTGCGGTTTCCTCATCTAGAGCGATCTGGTCTAGGCCTATCCTTGCCTTTACATCATTATTTGTAAAAGCGTTTACCTCCAAGACCGTATCTCCTGTATCCGCGTAGGTAATATTTATCTCGTCACCAAGATTGGTTATCACTACTACTGGGAATAAGTTCGGGTTTATTGAAAAGATTGCATCTGAGCCATTGAGCCACAATCTGTAACTTGTTCTCCCTGATAGGGTGACATCTCCCATTCTTTCAACATCTGCGGTTAGGGTTTTGTCAGCGCTTTCAGATGTTAGAGCGATCTTTATGTTTTTGGTCGCAAGATATATCTTGTATTCCTCCAAAGCCTCTTCCTTTGTTGGCTTGACTACCACATGTTTGGTTTTCGCATCAACAAAACCGACTTCCTGGAATACGTTCCCACTCGATGTGTGCGAGTTAACTGGTACAATGTACGTCAAGACTCCATAGATATTGTATGGGATTAAGGCAGTCCCATATCTATCTGGGAAGTTCGTGTATTTAGAGTTCACTATATCCAGAGCCGCTTGCTCATTTGCTCCGGTCATCTTGATATGCAGGATCTTCTTGGGATCCTTTACATCAACAAGTACGATGCCAGTGAGAGACTGGTCAGCACTGGAGTGTGATGTCAAACCGCTAAACCAGTATGATCTGCCATCATTTCCATAGACGAAGAACATCTCTTGTTTGCTACTACTGCTAAAGCTGTCTTTGTTGTCTCTTGAACTGACGGATGTTAGCTCGTTTACATCCTCGTGAATCACCGCGAACGGTCCTTTAGCGTTCCACCAACCATGCACGAACTCTCCATACCAGCTTGCGTAGTTTATAGCAAGCCTTTCTGGTGTTACTCGGTCTACCCATTCAGGGACATCTTTAACAGAGTATTCCTTAATCTCTCCGCTCTCTGGATTTACAACTAACAATGATTTCACGACATATCCGTCGTTATTAATCGTTGGTACCGTTGTCGTTATCGTCCATCGCGGAAGGAGCTCGTCGGTAATCTCAAATGTAAAATCTTCAAGTTTTACATTTGAGTATCCCTGTGAATAGACATGACGAGTTAGCCAATTACTCCAATATGCACTTGGCATGTACTTCATATCGTAACCGGTGTACATCTCGGCTTCTGCAAAGGGGTCTTCTGCATCAACCATTATAAATCCGGGAGAAGTTCTTTTTGCATTCCACTTCCAATAATCTTGGAACTCAAGAGGCGCGACCCAGAATTCATGTCCATTTACGATTTGGATATGAAGCTCGCCCTTTTGAACTTCGTAAATGCTACCCAAATTGTTTTTTGTTCCCATTACATTCTGAATAAGGGAATGGGCAAGATCTTTATCTACCAATCGAACATGTTTCGTGTCAATTGGATCAAGAACCCCATTTGCCACAGAGATGTCTTCTATTACTGTGACTTCTGGCATGTCGTGTAGTTCGTCTGCATACATCACACCTGTAAGGGCTACTATCGCGCCTGTAATAAACACAGCCGCTATCTTCACCATTTGGAGTACTGTTCCCTTCCCGTCATCAATACATATAACTGATCCAATGATCATTGGCAGTGCAAGGATTCTAAAGAATCCTCCCCATAAACCAACGAACGCTGGCGGAGCGAGGTAGAATATTATTGAGAGTATTATTCCACCTCCGATTGTCCCAGCGGTATTCACTGTCATCGTTTCTCTGAGACTAAACTTTCCATCTTTCCACCCTAGGAAAGAAAAAGAAAGAAAAGCCGTCAGAAATCCAAACATTATTGCTTCTATCATTTATATTTCCTCCTTTATCTGTTTGTTTCTATGGCTTCATAGAGATTTTCATATAAATCTCTTAGCCAAAACATGATTTGAAAAATTTAAATCATGTTTTGGCTAAAAGATCGTTTGTTAAAGTACAATAATTTTACACAAAGCTATCACAGGATAAATTGTGACGACAAATCAAAATAACAGATTTTTTCAAATCTGTCAATACTCCCTCACCGCGGTTCTCACCGCGGTCTTTGTTATGCGACCATTACCTAAGGTCGCAATTTGATTTGCTGAGAATCCTGCATTGTGCAGGTCTCTCATCAAAGTTTTCGCTGTAGGAGAGTAAGGACTCTCCTGTTTGGCTGGACATTTTGATCCAGTCTTCTTTTTTGTGGTTTTATTTCTCATATATAACACCAAACTATTCATTAAAGAACCAACGAACAATTTGGTGATATAAATAACCAAATTTCAATGTGCGAAAGGTTAAAATAATCTAACCTTCGCACACCTCTTTATGTAAAACATAGAGATTGATGTAAATGAGTTTGGGTTTATTGATTTGACGGTGTTATTATAATTTCTACCGTAATCTCAACTCTCTCCTCGTTTACATCAATCTATCTGCTTTTTTAACTGTTGGTTCTTTCGTGTGG
>JAYEKL010000112.1:3415-7136 GCA_034660995.1 Patescibacteria group bacterium
GAGATTGATGTAAATGAGTTTGGGTTTATTGATTTGACGGTGTTATTATAATTTCTACCGTAATCTCAACTCTCTCCTCGTTTACATCAATCTATCTGCTTTTTTAACTGTTGGTTCTTTCGTGTGGCGCGCAGAATTTTACTTCACGCAAAAGTTCTCCATAAAGTTGAACAATATTTATTTCTGGTTTATTCCATCATAACTGAAAAGCATAGCATATTTTCTAATTGTTGTCAAGAGGTGTGCATCAAATCATCTAAAATGACACCGAAATTTGTGGTAGAATATTTGGTTAATTCTTAATCTAATAAGACTATGAATATAGAAGTTAGAAAGCAGTATATGGATACTTTAAGAGAAAGATATTTTAAAGCTAGCAAGAAAGAGAAAGGAGAAATTCTAAATGAGTATTGCAAGAATACGAAACAAGAAAGAAAGCATATTGTCGTTGTATTGTAATTTAAGATGACATTTGCTAGACTAGAACTAGGACCAGACATTAGGAACTAGAACGTTAGAAAATCAGAAAGTTATAATATTAATGGTAATATATAAATGTCATCTTGAGGGAGATACGACTGAGAGATTTATAAGTAAAATAAGTCTCATTTAAGCCTTTTTATTCTTGGTCTAGTGTAACCCGTTCCAGTAGAAAATAGTATAATTTGTTTAGGGAATGCTAATGAGGTTTAACCTCTCCACGCTTATCTTTTGTTTATAAATATATCCTAATATACTACAATAAATCGTAAGTTATAGCTAAATATAGAGAGGTTGAACCTCGTGAACCACTAAACTCGTAAATCTTAATCTATTTTTTGCGTTTATAATCAGTTCGTTCCAGTAGAAAATAGTATAATTTGTTTAGGGAATGCTAATGAGGTTTAACCTCTCCACGCTTATCTTTTGTTTATAAATATATCCTAATATACTACAATAAATCGTAAGTTATAGCTAAATATAGAGAGGTTGAACCTCGTGAACCACTAAACTCGTAAATCTTAATCTATTTTTTGCGTTTATAATCAATAAAATTTAGTATTATTTAAATGAAATTAGCTAATTTAAACAATTTACATCTCTATTTCTTCTATTTATTCCTATTCTCAATCCCCTTTCAGACAAGGAAAGTTTTTTTGACGGAATATTCCTTTTATAGTGGCGCTTTCACGGAATGGACAACCTTTTTTCTTTATCTATCTGATATTTGTTTAATTTTAGCGTTATTTTTTTGGTTTATTTCTATCTTTAGAAAATTTTTATTTAAAAGAAAAGATGAAAGCGATTTTGTAAATAAATCGAAATATACACAAGACGAATTAAGTTTTATAGCGCGTTTAAGAGGTAAAATAAGCGATTATTTGTCTTTATTTAGTACAAATAGACATTTGTCATTTTCGCGGAGGCAGGAATCCAGTATTGTAATGGATTGTGGGTCGCGCGCAAAATTCAAAATAATCAAACTGTCCAAATTGCCTAAAGTTTGGTTGTTTCTAGCTGTTTTTTTAGTTTGGGTGATGTTAAATACGGCAATTAATAATATTCATCTTGAAATAAGCATTTTTCAAATATTTAAATTAATAGAGCTAGCTCTTTTAGTTGTTTTTATCTATTTTAACCTAAAAAGCAGTAAAAACAGTGTTTTTTTGTCCCATTTAAGCTTTTTTTCAAAATATTTTAGCAGATTAAAGCTTTTTCTGTTAAAACTTTTTACAAAAAAATCAAAATTAAATGAAGGAGGAGAAAGGAATCTGAAAGTATTATACACAAGCTTGCTCATCATAGCTTTTTCTGGTTTTTTGCAGAGTCTAATTGCAATTTATCAATTTATCGCGCAACGATCACTCTTTACTTCTCCGATTTTAGCTAAAATTACAGGAGAATCAATTATCGGTCCGCAAATTTCGGGAGTTGCAAAGATAGTAGTAGATGGTGAAAAAATAATAAGGGCTTATGGCGCTTTTCCACACCCCAATGTTCTTGGAGGTTTTTTGATTTTTACTTTATTGATCACGATTTATTTATACTTAGAACATAAAAAGAATGTTTTGTCAAGTGAGCTGAACATAGTATCCCCTGTTCCGCTATTAAAGAAACTGAATATGAATATTTTTGGAGTCCGATTTCAAAGGTTTAGGGACAATCTTTCAAAATTATTCCGATATAACAACACAAATAACATTAAAAGTCAAGATGTAATATTCTCTTTATTCTGGATAATTATTATATTTACTCAAGTTACAGCATTATTCTTTACATTTTCCAGAACTGCCTGGGTAGGGTTTCTCTTATCTTTGCTTATAATGACTATATTTTATTTTTATAGTCGCAAGATTGTTTCACGTGAAACAATTGAAAAAAGTTTCTTGTTCAATAAAGGAGTACTAAAAGAGGATTTTGTTCTTTTGAAGCAGATTAATTTTGGCTTGAAAAGATTCTTCCATTCTGCAAGTTCATTCTTTAGAGCTTCAGTCGGAATAACAGGTAAAAATGTTTCACGTGAAACATTATCTGGGATAAATAATGATATTAAGAATACTATAATTAAATTCAAAGAGTTATTTATTATTTTTCTATTGTTAGTACTTTTAATTATTTCTAGCTTTTCTCTTGTACAAGCCAGATTTAGTGATAATTTATTAAATAATAGTGGTAAATTGCTTGATAATTCTGCAATAAGTGATCGGAATTTTTATAATAATGTTTCACGTGAAACAATTTATGAAAATTTTATCTTAGGATCTGGTTCAGGAACTTATATATTTCAAATTGATGGATATCTTGAAAAGAATAATATTAAGCAAGAACTTCAGCCTTGGCAATATCAACCAGCACATAACATATATTTTCTAATCGCTTCTGAAATTGGGATTATTGGATTATTATTCTTTCTTTTGTTTATAATATATATTATTTCTGATTCAATAAAAAATGTTTCACGTGAAACATTTTCAGACACGAGAACATTAAGCTGTTTTCTACTTGCAGTATTTATCTCCTTTCTTTTCATAGGATTATTTGACCATTACTTCTGGACTCTTCAGCAAGGAAGGCTGATGTTCTGGCTTGTCTTAGGGATAATGTTGGCAAATGGTAGTATTGTACGAGAAAAAAGCAAAAACTAATATGTTTCACGTGAAACATTACTAGATAGGCTCTGCTGATTCTCTTATAATTCCCCTCTAGAGAGGAGCAAAAGGTGTGTAATAAGCTTTTTAACACACCCCCCAACTCCTTTTCAAGAGGGGAATTAGTTCTTAGATCAAATTTTCAAACAATATTAATAGTATAAAGATAATTTAAATAGAGGCTTAGCCTCCAAACTGGAGGCTAAGCCTCTATTTAAATTATCTTTCTTTTAAGTATTAAGCATCCCACTTAATATCCTTCGACCTTGTGGAGAAGTTGTACGCATATACAAAAGTTCTCCATAAAGTCGAACAATATGGCTCTGGTGCCAATTAAATCTTTTTGCTTTAAATAAGCCAAAATTATTTTTCCTGTTTTTACTAAAATAGCTTATTTTAGCTAAAAAACAGTTCTTGAAAAATAGTTTGGGGACAGTTCCAATATTATTATCTAAATTAATACATAATGTTTCACGTGAAACATTACTAGATAGGCTCTGCTGATTCTCTTATAATTCCCCTCTAGAGAGGAGCAAAAGGTGTGTAATAAGCTTTTTAACACACCCCCCAACTCCTTTTCAAGAGGGGAATTA
>JAYEKL010000113.1:0-7126 GCA_034660995.1 Patescibacteria group bacterium
TAATATCTTATGTTATAATGAAAATATAAATTAAATATCTAAAAAAATGAATAAAAAAATAAAAATTGAAGTTTCAGCGAGGCATATTCATCTTAAGAAAGAAGATTTTGAAAAATTATTTGGCGAGGGCGCTGAATTGACTGTTATGAAAAAACTTTCCCAGCCGGGGATGTTTGCGGCGAATGAGACAGTGAAAATTAAGAATGAGAATTTTCAAATCAATAGTCTTAGGATAGTAGGTCCTTTGCGATCTTACGTACAAATAGAACTATCTAAAACGGAAGCGAGAAAATTTAAAATAAACCCGCCATTGCGTAGATCAGGAGATATAAAAAATTCTCTAGGAATTATTATTATTGGGCCAGAAGGAGAAATAAAAATAAACGAAGGAGTAATTATCGCCAAGAGGCATATTCATATGACCCCCAAAGACGCGGAAGAAGTAAACGCTAAAGACGGTGATTTATTGAAAGTAAGAACCGAAGGAGAACGAGGATTAATTTTTGAAAATGTCACGGCGAGGGTTGATGAGAGTTTTTTATTAGCGATGCACTTGGATACGGACGAGGGGAATGCTGTAGGAATTGAAAGATATTGTGAAGGACATATAGTGAAAACTAAAAGTTCAAAGTGAAAAATAAAAAAGTTTAAGTTTAAAAAAATATGAACGATCAAATTTTAATTCTAAATTCAGGAAGTACTTCATTAAAGTATAAGCTTTTTAATGTTGAATTAAAAAAAATAAAAGAAGATTTTATTGAGGATATTGGAAAGGGAAAAATTGAAAGTCACACGCAAGCGCTTAAAAGTGTGTTGAAAAAAATTGGAAATACAGAAAATATAAAATATGTTGGCCATAGAGTTGTTCATGGTGGAAGTAAGTTTTATAATCCCGTGATAATTAGTAAAAAGGAATTTGATGAAATTAAAAAGATCAATCGTCTCGCGCCACTTCATAATCCCGCGAATCTTGAAGGAATAAAAGCTTCTATGAGTTTAATAAAAAACGCAAAAAATATCGCGGTTTTTGACACGGCGTTTTATAAAGATTTGCCGGAATATGCTTATTTATACGCGATACCAAAAGAATTTTATAAAAAATATGGGATAAGGAGATATGGCTTTCATGGGACATCACATAAATATGTGATGCTGGAAGCGGCAAAAAAGCTTGGAAAGTCTGCTGATAGATTAAATTTTATAACCTGCCATTTGGGTGGTGGCGCAAGCATTACGGCAATTAAAAAAGGAAAAGCGATTGACACTTCTATGGGTTTTACGCCGATGGAGGGACTGTCAATGGAAACTAGATGTGGAGATATTGATTCTGGAATAATATTAGAGCTTTTAAGAAATAATAAAATAAAATTAAATAATAATAAAAAAAATAGAATTGATGCTGTTGATTACTTGCTAAATAGACAAAGTGGTCTTAGTGGTTTAGCTGGGGAAAAAGCAAATAATATTTATGAAATATCACATAGAGCAGAATTGGGAGATAAAGAAATGATGGACATTCTAAAATTGTATTCCTATAGAATAAAAAAATACATCGGAGCATATAGGGCAATATTAAGCAGAGTAGATGCTATTGTATTTACTGGAACTGTTGGATATAGAAGTAAAATAATACGCAAGATGATAATGTCTGACTTTAAAGATATTAAAAGATTAGTTATTGAAACAAATGAAGAGCTTATGATTGCAAAAGAAGTTGTTAAATTATTTAAAATATAATAAAATTGTACTATGGAAATACAAAAGGAAAAAATAAAGGATGAAGTGGAAAAATATATTGATCCTTTTCAAATTAACAAAAAAAGACAAGATAAAGTTTATGGTGAAATAAGAGAAAATGCAAAAGGAGATTTTGATTTTTTTGTTTTGACAATTTTTTCTGGAATAATCATAACTTTAGGTCTTGTAGTTGATTCTTCAGCAGTTGTTATTGGAGGAATGCTTTTAGCTCCCTTAGTCTGGCCAATTTTGTCTTTAGCAATGGCTATTATAAAGGGAAGGTCAAGACTTATTCAAGTTTCTATATTCACTTTACTTCGAAGCGCGGCGATAATTTTTGTTATTGCTCTTTTTCTAGGGTTTATATCTCCAGATTATGCATTACATGGAACTGAATTCTTATCTCGTACTTCCCCAACGATTTTTGAATTGTTTATCGCGCTTGCTGCAGGATTTGTCGGAGCATTTGTAATTGCTTATCCTAAAATTGGATCTGCAATTGCTGGTGTTGTTATTGCAACAGCTATTGTTCCTCCTATAGCAGTTATGGGCTTATCGGTTTCTCATGGAAATCTTGGAATGGCGGGTGGAGCTTTTATTCTTTTTATGTCTAATTTAATAGCTGTTACTTTTGCATCTTCAATTCTTTTTTTAATTTCTAAATTCAAAGGTCCTTCATCTGAAGAAGGACAGGAACGAAGAAATAGCAATATTCGTTGGACGTTAGTTCTTTTGTTTGTAATGATGGTTCCACTATTCTTGATTACAAACAAAGTTGTAAGAGAAAATAATCAGCAGAATATAATTCGAGATGTAACAAAGGCCATAATTCCTGATTCAAATATAACAGATGTTAAAATTAATGAAAAAAATGATATATCTACTATTAGCATAACCATTCAATATTCTAGAAATTTAACAGAAAAACAAATTAGCGAGCTAAAAGATATCTTATCTTTAAAGATGGATAAAATTGTGGTTCCAAGAATAACTATTGTTCCGATAATTAAGACTTGGGAAAATACTAGCCAATAAAGTTGTGGAAATGATGAATAAAAGTTATAATATAAGAAGATATTGGAAAAAAGAATATTTTAGCATGTAAACATTTAAACAATGATGATTTTGCAAAAGAGAGTTATATCTTATTTTGTAATGGCAGTTTTATTTTTTTTAGTGCCTTTACAATCTGTTAAAGGGTTAATTTGTGAAAATACGGCTGATAATTCAGGGCCATCTACTGTTATTATTGAGGCATCGCTAAATAAGGATTTATTTTTCGAAGAAAAAAAATGTCTGGATGAAAATTGTTCATTTGTTTTAAAAAAACATGGCAGTTATTTTTATATAGAAAAATCTAATAATAGTTTTGATCGCGCAGCTGCAATATACAAAAATAAAAATAATGAAATTTATATTCGCAGTTCATCTTCCATGCATAATGGCTATCGTACATCTAATCCAAGTGTAATTCATTCAGACAAAGCAGATTTTTTGAATGCTCTTGAGGAATTAATTGCAGACGATATTAGTGAAATCAAACAAATTCTTATCCAAGAAATGGATGAGTGGGCATGGATGAAAGAAGGAAACAAACTTGTAATAACTAAATACAGTCAAGAAAAAGAAAAAGAATTTACAGACAGAAAAAAACAATTTCACAGTTGCTATTCTTTTGATTATAAACAAGTTGGTAATTAGTTATTTGTGTATACGAGTCTTTATGATCATTGTTACTTTACTGTGGCGCGACCAACAACTTGTGTTAATGGAACAGCCTATAGGATTTTTCGTTTTTTTACTGACTAACATGAGCGTAGCGATAATTCCATACCTGATTCCATACCTGATTGTTATTTTTATATTTGGAAGGATAATTTATCTTCTAATTTGCAGAAAAGAGTTTCGGAAAAAGCTTTGGATTTTTTTGAAGCCAAGCATAATGAGAATCGGAATAACTATCGTTATGCAGTTTTTTCTGATGTTTGTTTTATTACTGGTAGGAATTTTTTCTTTAGAAATGTCATTATGTCTTTTCTTCTTTTCGTATTTTGTTGTGAGTAGCATTAATCGTATCTATTTTAAAGGTAACAAATAATATTTAGTATTAAATAATTACATATGCAAAACATATATCAAATTAGGATTCATTCTCGCGGGGGGCAGGGGGCGAAGACCGCGGCGCAGATCATTGCTGAGGCTTCAATTGAAGAAGGAAAATTCGCGCAGGCGTTTTCGGAATATGGTCCGGAAAGGTCTGGTGCCCCGATGAAAACATTTTTGAGAATTAGCAATAAGCCGATTAATTTGCATTGCGATGTTGAAGTGCCTGATTTAATTTTGGTCGTTGATCCGTCTTTATTGGGAGAGGTTCTTGTGGCGGACGGTCTTGTTGATAACGGAATTATTATTGTTAATTGCGGAAGTAGTCCTGAGGAAATAAGAAAGAAGCTGAAAAATAAAAATTGCCAAGTTTATAATGTGGACGGCACAAAAATTGCGATGGAATTATTCGGCAAAGATATTCCCAATATGCCGATGATCGGCGCAGTCATTAAAATCACTGGTTTAATTTCTTACGAGCAATTGATTAAGAGTGTTCGGGAAAAGTTTGAAAGAAAATTAGGAAAAGAATTAACGGAGAAGAATATAGAGGCGTTGAAAGAGGGATATGGGAGCGTGGAAGTATAGCCTTGGTTTATATGAGATTATTTTTTGAAAATGAAATTTAATATTTGCTGAATACGATTATAATTTCTAATTTTCAATTTCTAATCAATTTCTAATGATTAAATTTTTAAACTTTTTAAATGTTGGTATGTTAAAACATTAAAATAATTTTATTATGAAACTAAAAACTTCAAAACAAATTCCTATTGGGGGAAAAATAGTTGAGGCTGGGAATTCTAAGAAATTTAAGACTGGCAGTTGGAAAGCGAAAAAGCCAGTTCGTGATAAAGAAAAGTGCATTAATTGTATGCGTTGTGCTGTATTTTGTCCTGAAATGGCGATAAAAACAAAAAAGACAAAAGTAGACGGTAAAGAGAAGATAGAAGTGTGTGACGCTGATATGGATTATTGCAAGGGTTGTGGTATTTGTGAAGTTGAATGTCCGGTGAAAGCGATAAAAATGGAAGATGTCTAGTTTTGGATATAAAATATAGAATATAGAATTTTTGATAACAATTGTTACTTGATTGATTTTTGCGTAAAATTTATGTTGATATTTCCAGTTTTTTATGCTATTATTTAAGAAAGTTCAGAAAAACTAATAAAATTTTATTTATAATTTGTTTTTGCCTTAAATTTTAGATTTTTGCCTGATTTTATACTAAATTTAGTTCAGCGTGGGAATGGCAAAATCTGTATTTTTAGAGGTTTCTTAGTCAAAGTTGTCAAAATATTAAATATTTATTAATTTTTAAAAAAGAAAGGAGTAAAAATATGAATGAAGAATTTATACCAACTAACATAGAAGCAGAACCAGAATCAATAGAACTTGAACCTGGAGATGAAGTAGTTTATACAGATCCGGAAGGAAATGAAGAAAATTGCAAGGTTACAAGAGCGGAAGGAGATCTGCATTTGGGTAAAGGGCTTGTGGAGATTGAACATGATGATGGTGATGGTGGTGTTTTTGTGGAAGGTGTGGATGTGAAAAATTTAAAAAAAGTTAAGAAAGCTGAAATGGACGAAGAATAATCTGAATAGTAATTTTTTTTAAAAAAAATAAAATTGAACTTTTTTGGCATTTTCAATAAAGTTCAATTTTTTTAAGTTTTATTCTTCTTAATATAAAAAGATAAAAAAATAGCTAGATACTATATAATACTAGCTAGTGTTGATGTTGCACGTTCTTTATTTAAGCGTATGACTTTGCCATAGCCCTCTAGTCCTGCGCATCTCTCTTTTCCTGTATCCACGAAATAGGTCATTTTTTTAAGAGAAATACTTGTTACATTAATAGAATAGATTTGTTTGTCGAATCTCACACTTATTACTCCTTTCATTGCTCCCTGCTTAACCACTTCTTCCACAACTATATTCTCAGGAAGTTCAGGTTTCAATGTGCCAATCTTAGAAATCTCTAGATTTTTTTCTTTGTTGGCTTTTATTTCTTTTTCCCTTCTCTTTTTTCTTTTGTTTCTCTTCTTTCTTCTTTCGTCAGACTTTCTTTGCTGTTTTAATCTCAGTTTACTTTTAAATGACATAAAATTACTCCTTTTGTGTTTGTAATAATACAGTAATAGACAATTTTGTCAATAGTATGTAGTAGATAATCCAAAATTTCAAATTCATTATTCTAAATTCTAGTTTTATGATTCCATATTTTACTTTTCAAGAAATAAATTTAGGCATAGTAACAATCCAAGTTTGGGGACTTATGGCGTTTTTAGGATTTCTAACAGCTTTATTTTTTTCTATAAAAGAGGGAAGAGAAAATGGTATAGACGAAGAAAACATTTGGGATATAATGATTTTTTCTTTGATTGGGATTATTATTGGTTCAAGGGTTTTCTATGTGATTTTAAATTTTAGAGAATTCAATAATTTGGTTGACATTTTTAATATATATAATAACGGCGGATTTTCTTTTTTGGGTGGAGTAATAGTAGCTTCAATATTAATATATTTGTATTCAAAAATTAAAAAAATAAATATTTACAAACTAGCTGATACTTTGGTTTTTGGGGCGGTAATAGCAGTAACAATAACAAGATTGGGCTGTTTTTTTATTTATGATCATCTTGGAAAAATTACAGATTTGCCATGGGGTAGGTTGTATGTTGATGGAATAGCAAGACATCCCGTGGCATTATATCATATAATAAGTGGTATTATTATTTTATGTTTAATTCAATATCTTAAGAAAAAACACTTAAAAGAAGGAACCTTGGCAACATTTTTTGTTTTATTTTATTCTTTCTTTAGATTTTTTCTTGATTTTGCGCGTTGTTCTGATTTAGAGATTTGTGATAGTCGTTATCTCGGCTTGACCTATACGCAATTGATTTTATTAATGGTTATTCCGTTTTCAGTTTATATACTTAAGAAGAAAATGTTTTAATATGTGATGAGTACTATAAAATGTTTATTGTAAAAAACGTTTTATACTTATAATAAAAACTTATAATAAAAATTTAGTTTATTATTATTTTTATGTTATAATATAACTATCTGTATGAATATTAATCTTATAAACTAAAAAATGAAAACAAACATAGAAAGAATATCAAATGGACTTTATATCCTTCTTTTTGGCTTTGTCTTTTTGTGGGTTTCGCTTGGTTTTGTTAAAGTTGGTGTTATTTTTCAGCTTTTAAGGCTATGGCCACTGTTTTTTGTAATTGTTGGAATTGAAATTATATTTAGGAGAACAAGATTTTCT
>JAYEKL010000114.1:0-7024 GCA_034660995.1 Patescibacteria group bacterium
AATCAATTTTTCAAACCCCCTAACCCTCCATTCGGCTGTCGCTCAGGACAGGCTCTTATCAGGGGGAACGAAGAGAAGATCAACAGAGCCTATTATAAACGAAACCACTAAATTGCGTATGACCCATAATTTATTTTTAGTTTACTTTTTTGTAAAATTTGGAATCGGGGTTGATAAAATATTTTATCTGTGTTAGAGTAAAATACAGATATTGCTGTTTATGTAATGGGTTTACTGTGTGGTTTTTAACTTTTAACTTGATATATTATGTCACAAGATAGTTTGATAAAATTACGATGCAAAGAGTGTAAACAAATTAATTATCACTCTACAAAGAATAAAAAAACAATAAAGGAAAAAATTAAATTAAGCAAGCACTGTCGTTTTTGCAAGAAACATACTGAGCATGTAGAGATGAAGGGAAAATAAGCTTCTTCTATCTATTAGTGTGTCGTATTTGATAATCTATGTTGAATTTACAGAATAAATTCTATAATAGACTCACTGCGTATTAGTTTCTACTGCAATCTCCATATTTTGGTCAAATTATCCAAAAATTTTTTCAGCTTAGCTTAGGCTAAACCTCAAAAATTATTTGAAAAATTTGCCTCAAAATATGAAAATTTCGTAATGAAACTAATACGCAGTGAGTCTAATATTAGCATAAATCCAAAATATTAAATTCAAAATCCGGTGATATTTTAACCTTTTAGTTTTTTGGGTTTGGAATTTATAACTTTGGATTTTTATTTTTATTTTTCATTTAAACTTTATAAGCGCATTGTTGTATAAATTTATAGATAGTATAAATAAAAATTCATGGGAGCTTAGTTTAACGGTAGAACGTCGGTCTCCAAAACCGATAGTGTAGGTTCGATTCCTTCAGCTCCTGCAAAAATAATAACAGGCTTTAAGCCTGTTATTTGGTATGATAGACCTCTTGGCAGAATTAGTTTCTACTGCTCCGCCAGCTGGCGGATTGGTCAAATTCCCCAAAAAGTTTATTATAAAAAAAGGGATCAATTATGTCCCTTGGCTCACTTTTCTCTTTTCCAATTCTTCATTAATTGTTTCATAAATCTTTTTGAAATCTCCGCTTGATTCAAGTAGCCCTCCTACTGCAAGAACTATTATGTATATCATATCTAACAAAAAATAGGACAGTATAACCATTGCAATAAATCCTGCAATTGGTCCCACGGAAAAAACCACAAGCGCTTGTTTCACTGTGACAGTCCTATTAAGATTTTCGGATACAACTGCTCGCGGAACAGGTACAATAAGCAGTCTTGTCCAAGCAAATCTGATAGAATCAGCGTTTGGAAAATAATGCTTCATAAATACATAATGTCCTGCCTCATGCGCGTAACATGATATAATCATAATTATAATTATATAGCTTAGTTGTATCAACTCATTTATTTCAAATGTCAAAATATATTCTTCCTTTGGTATTGTTACAAATCACGAACTCTGCACAGGTAAATTATGTCAAGAGGAAGAGGTAATTGGTAATTGGTAAGATAATTGGTATTGACAGTAGAATCAAATTTTGTTATTTTTTATTATAGAGAAGATTAAAAAAGTTTGATCTTTGAAAATAGAGAAGGTGATGAATAATGAAAGATGAAAACACAGAAGAACTATCGGGCTATGACCAGCTAAAACCTCTCTTTAGAGAGAAAGAATGCTATTGTCTTGGATGTGATGGAACAGGGAATTGTCCTTGTGGCAAAAAGTAATAACGATGAGAGACGGATTCTCTTAATGTAGGATGAATGGAAGGTGAAAAGGAAAATGATAGAAATAGATGGAGTAAAATTTCCAAATGTAATATATGTAGAACATAAGGAAATTAATGATGCCGTAAAGCTAATGAAACCAAGCTTAGATCTTCCAACTGTACAATTTCGTCAACAATGGGAAATAGTGTTTGAGCGTTTATTGTCAAAGTTTTTTGAAAATCTAAACGACAGTGAGAGTAATGTTGGGCTTACAATTGTTCTTCGCGCGGCCAATGCTGGATTTCTAGCAATGAAAGAAAGGCTTTTAGCTCATAGCATTCCCATATTTACTGTTTGGGCTAATCGCGACGAAGAAACAATTAAAGCATCTATCTTGCATTGTAATCTGCCGAAAGAAATTCCCAAAGGAATGCAGGCTTTAATGGTAGATCCAATGTGTGCAACGGCTACAAGTATTGACGAAACCATAAAAGAACTTAAATCTTGTGGATTTGAAGCTCTGACATTTGTTTGCGGTATAGTTACACCAGAAGGACTAAAGTTTTTAAAAGATGAACATCCAGATGTGAAGATTATTACTGGCTTAACTGGTCCGAATATCGGATTAAATAAAAAAGGATATATAATTTATCTAGACACTGAGGAACCAGTTGCTGGTGATGTTGGTGACAGATGGATGGGAATAACTGGTGACGGAGAATTGATTCACAAATAAAAGTGGTGATATAAATGAAAGGAATTAAGAAGTTTTCGCAAAAAGAACTGCAAAAAGCTGGAGTTCCGAAGGATATTCAATGGGTGATAACCAATAAATGTGATTTAGCATTTACTGACGGACATTGCGCGGTTCCTAATACTGATCAAATGCCGGAGTTGCTGAATGGAGGAATATCTGATATTTTTCGGATTATTGACGCTCTTGCTATAATGGATTTTGAAGTAAAAATCCTTGGTGGTAATCCCTCAGATAATCGTTCGGCATTTTTGAGTGTCATAGATCGGATGAATAAACGCGACATAACCTACGCTATAACAGACAACGCAATGAACGAAAAAACAATACTGGAAGCAGTGAAACAGCACAGCGTGAAAGGATTTGTTTTCAGTATTGATACGCTAAAGAGTCTACCACAATATAGATCTTTACAAGAAATTGATATAGGCGGATGTTCTCCGCTAAAATCAGCAGCTGCATTGAAATTAATTCCAAAGATCAGGAGCAAGGTGCCGTATGTTGCGGTAAATACTATGATACATGCTGGCAACATAAAGCAAATTATTCCCATAGTAAAACATTGTACAGACGAATTAAATGGAGTAATTGTAAATCTTTGTCCAATAATTCATGGCTCTTTACTAAATGATTTGGGAGAAAATTTATATATTTTCAGAGGTCAAACAGACTCCTTTTCTTTGCAACTAA
Organism: Patescibacteria group bacterium; assembly: GCA_034660995.1. Classification (GTDB taxonomy): domain Bacteria; phylum Patescibacteriota; class Minisyncoccia; order JAHIHE01; family JAGLIN01; genus JAYEKL01. The sequence continues at coordinate 3,169 of JAYEKL010000114.1, forward strand.
AACATAAACCGGCATTCGTGAAACTAATGGATGAGCTTATTGAGTTAAAAAAATCAGGATACTTAATTGGAGTCCCTGTTGAATATCTTGAATTACTCAAGAGTAATGTCTGTGGAGAATTTACTTGGAATTGTGGCGAACTTGAACGGTGTCCAATATTTCGCCTTTTCCCAAACGGAATGCTTGGGGTATGCAGTGATCTAGTCGGTCGTGATATGCAGTATAAGGGATTAACGCTGTTTGACCTATTATCAACTGACAGACACATTCTCAATGAAATGGATAAAAACAAGCTTGGATTTACTCCCAAATTAACCATTGAAGATCTGATAAGAAACTCTGGTAAAATAAATGAGGCATGGTTAAACGATCGTGATAGAAATCTGTGTTGTAAAAAAGGCGGATGTGCATGGAGTAATATTATTATTGCTTCAATCTATCAAAAAAAAGGATACGGAACTTTAACAGCAACAACAAAAAATCTTTAAAATAAATATAACCTGGCGAATGATTTAGTCATTCGCTCTTTTTTTTGTAACTATTCAGGAGTCTGTTTTTCTATTGACAATATCATTTTATATTGTTATTTTTTATTATGGAGAAGATTAAAAAAAGCTTGATCTTTGAAAATAGAGAAGGTGATGAACAATGAAAGATGAAAACACAGAAGAGTTATCGGGCTATGACCAGTTAAAACCTCTCTTTAAAGAGGAAGAATTCCATATCTTTATTAAGTGTGATGGAACAGGAAATCATCTTAAATAAAAATAAGAGGTGCTAAAATGAGTAAAACACCAATAGGTGAAAGGTTAGTCGTAGCAGTTGATTATTCTCTTTTGAAATATGGAGGAATAATAGGCGCTAGAAGAAAAGTTTTAGATCTGGAAGCTAAAAGACACTGGAGTATATTTAAAAATAAACTCCATTCTTCGAGCATCTGGCTACGGATTGATCGATGACTTACATAGGATTGGAGTTAAGGTCTTTGCTGACCTTAAGTTAAATGATATTCCGAGTACGATAAGAGTTAACGTAGAAATGCTGGCAGAAGCGAGACCAGAAATTGTAACAGTAATGGGTTGTGCTGGTGTCAAAGGCATAAAAGCTGTTAAGGAAGTTCTTGGTGATAGTACAGAAGTATTGGTAGTAACGGTGCTTACCAGCCTTGACGATGATGAATGTCAGGAGATATTCGGATGTTCAACAAACGATGGAGTCATTAAATTTGCCAAAATGGCACAATTGGCTGGAGCAGACGGACTTATTCTGTCACCAGCTGAAATTAAGATGCTGGAAGGTGAGAAGACAACACTTTCTTTGAATGCGCCCAATTTCAGACCAGAATGGGATCAGAATCCTGATAGATCCTCAACAATTATTGAAACATTTAAAAGCGGCTTAAACCGAGCCGTGATGGAAAGAGCTATTATAAACGCTGAAAATCCAAGAGAAGCAGTGATGCTTACTCTTGAAGAGATAGAAGAGGGTTTGGCCTTGAGAAAAGTGGATGCATAAATAGCAAAACAAAACAAAATGTTGTAAAATATGCAACATTATTGGAGGAATATATAAACAAAAATTAAGCTTTAAACATGCACGTTCAATTTATTGAATGTGCTTTTTTATTAGACCTCTTGCGTAATTAATTTTGTTACGAGATTTTCTCTCTCAGGGCGAAATCGCAGTAGAAAGTAATTACGTAAGAGGTCTAATACACGTGTCACTTTTTCACAAGGTCGAAGAATATTAAGTGGGATACTTAATACTTGATTTATTCAGAAATAAGTGATAAGATACTGTAGTAGATTAGTTTAGTAAATTTAATATTAAAATAAATGTCCAAAGATTATTATAATACATTAGAAATTTCAAAAGACGCGACTGATGATGAAATTAAAAAAGCATTTCGCAAATTAGCGCATAAATATCACCCTGATAAGGGTGGTGGAGATGAGAAAAAATTTAAAGAAATAAATGAAGCTTATCAAATATTATCAGACAAGCAAAAAAGGTCTCAATATGATCAATTTGGAGCAGGATTTGAAAATGCCGGTGGTCCTGGTGGGCAGGGTTTTGATTTCTCTGGATTTTCTAATTCTGGACCAGGAGGAATTAAATTTGAATTTGGAGGAGATAATGGAGGATTCGGAGATATATTCGGAGATATATTCGGTGGAGGTGGAAGAAAACAGCAACAACAGGAAAGAGGAAATGATGTCTCTGTGGATGTTGAAATTACGCTTGAAGAAGCAGTTATAGATACAGAGCGTGATGTTAATATATACCTATCTTCTGTCTGTTCAAAGTGTGATGGCTCTGGAGCAGAGCAAGGAAGTAATATGAAGTCTTGTAAAACTTGTAATGGAACTGGACAAATAAAAAGAGAGAGAAGAACAATTCTAGGAGTTTTTGCTCAAGCAGAAATTTGTCAAGATTGTCAAGGACAAGGAGAATATCCTGAAAAAAAATGTTCAAAGTGTGGTGGTGATGGCAGGATAAAAGAAAATAGAAATATAAAAATAAAAATTCCAGCTGGAATTGCTGATGGACAAACAATTCGTCTTTCCCAACAAGGTGAAGTTGGGTTTAGACCAAAAAGTGGTAAATCTGTCCCAGGGGATATGTATATAACAGTTCATGTTAAGCCTCATCAGATTTTCAAAAGGAATGGTGACGATATTGTCTATGAACTTGAGATAAATTTTTCTCAGGCAGTGTTTGGTGATAAAATAAAAATTTCAACTTTGCAGGATGAAGTTAATCTAAAAATTCCCGCAGGGATTCAGTCGGGAAAGATTATAAGGTTAAAAGACAAAGGACTTCCTCATCTTCAGGGACGAGGTAAGGGAGATATGTTTGTTATTGTTAATATAAAGACTCCTAAAAAAATATCAAAAAAACAAAAAAAGCTTTTTGAAGAGCTTAGAAGAGAGGGTCTATAGAGATAAATTAATATTTTTGGTGTTTTTACAATTTTGTGTTATAATAGATCAGGTTTTATTAAATTAATTTATAAAAATATGGAAAACAAAAATGACAATTCAAATAAAGAAGAACAAATAAGATCAGATAATTTTTCAAAAATTAATTCTTCAAATGAACTTAAAAGTGGTCCAAAGAAAAAGTTGCTTGATGATAGTTCTTCTGGAGAAATATTAGGTGGCTACGAGAGTAAAGAAAAAGATTTTAGAAAAAATATATTACATAAAGATGAGAAAATAGAAAATATTGCAAATAATATTAGCGCTGAATCAAAAGGCGGTGATGGACTAACTAATAGAGTTGCTTTTCTAGCTAATAAGAAAAAAGGAAATAAAGATTTGACTGTTCTAATTATTTTAGGTGTGATTTTTTTATTGATAATCGGAGGCATTTTTGCTTATTTCTTAATAGATAAGAAGTTAGACCGGGATGATCCTCAACAGATTATAAAGTCTTCGTTAGAAGCAATGAATAATGTTAATAGTCATTCTTTTGAAGGAGATATAAATATTGATATAAGTTCTGACAGCGATTTAGTTGACGGGAACGATCCGGTGAATATTTCTATAGTAGCACAATTTGATGGTCAAACTGACCAAACTGATCCTAATAACATTAAAAGTTCTTTTAATGTTAAACCTGAAATAAATATTTCTATTGACGGTGGGAACGAGCAACTATCCGTTGATCTTTCAATGATGTCTTTCGGCAAAATTACCGAACAGGCAGTATATTACAGATTGAATGATTTTGATTTGGGCGCTGTTGGATTAATATATGGAAAAATGATTGTTCCTTATAAGGGTAATTGGTATTTTATAGATATGAAGGAATTACAAGAGATGAATAATGTTTCTTTGAAAGAAAATGATTT
>JAYEKL010000115.1:0-7015 GCA_034660995.1 Patescibacteria group bacterium
AAATAAAAAAAGGGACAACAAGAAGTAGCCATTTATTAGATCCTCCCCACACTAAAGGTTCAACACTAGCTGATTTGCTTAGCCTGCTATATAGTTCATAAGATACTCTTTCCATTCCACCGATTGAAGGAGGATGTTTTCTTGAAATATAAAGTATTCTCATATTATAAATATCATTTTTACACATTTATTATACCAACAATTATCGCATTTGCATTATTATACGGTTTGCCAAATTTTTTGTTACAGTTCTTACTCCAAGGAATTTCTTTCCATAGATTATTTCTAGAAAGTCTAACCAAACAATATTTTTTAGTAAATTGTAACTTTTCTCTTTTATCAAGTTCATCTAAAACAGAGTTATATCCCTGTGGAAAGGTAATTACTATTTTTCCATTTGGATTTAAACAATTTTTAAGAACATTAATAGATTTTTCTATTTTAGTATTATCTCTAGGACTTTCATCCCAACCGATATGTTCTATAGTTGATATACTAACGATCAAATCATATTTTTTTGTCGGTTTAAAATCTTCAACATCCTGTCTTATTACCTTTTTTGATTTATCATATTTATCCAGTATATCATGTTCAAATGGAAAATAGTGAGATAACACGTTTCCTAGTTCAAGTATTTCTTTACCAAGATTATTTTTTACTATCTCCATAACGATTGGGACCTCAACCGCTCTCTCACTTCTCCATGTCGCATTGTATAAATGGAAAAAATAATTATACTTTTTTCCTTGAAATTCAAATGTTTCTGATGACTTAAAAAGTTTTTTATAAGGATAATAAACATAGCTTAATCCTTTTCTTATTTTTTGAAATATGGTTAGTCTATTTGTCATTGTTTAAAAGTTAATTGATTATGTTTTATGTGTTTTCTAATATTTTTTATAATCGTTATCATCTTTTCCCGAAATTTTTACAAACATTTCTCCGATCAATCCCAAAGAAACAAGTTGAATTCCAACCATAATAAGTAGAATTCCGGAAATAAAAAGAGGATTTCTTCCCTGAATGCTTCCATAAGTTAATCTTAAATAAGTAATATACAGCCCTATTGAAAAACCTATTACTAGGGCTATAGACCCTAAACCGCCAAAAAAATGGGCTGGTCTTTTAAAATATTTAGTCAGAACCATAACCGTAAGCAAATCCAAAAATCCATAGAAAAATCTAATTGGACCATACTTAGATTTTCCGAATTTTCTTTTTCGGTGATGAATAGGAATTTCAGCTATTCTATATCCTTGATTTTTAGCTATAACAGGTATATAGCGATGAAGCTGTCCATACAAATCTAAGCCTTTAGCAACTCCACATCTATACGCTTTAAAGCCACAATTAAAATCATGGAGTTGAACATTAGAGAATAGGGAAGTAATAAAATTAAAAAATTTTGAACTTGTATTCTTTATGAATGAATCTTTTCTGTTTTGTTTCCAGCCAGAAATAAGATCATAACCTTCATCTATCTTAGCAATAAAATTTGGAATTTCTTTTGGATCATCTTGCAGGTCAGCATCCATTGTAAAAATAATTTCTCCTTGCGCCTCGTTAAAACCTGCTTTTAACGCTGAAGCTTTTCCAAAGTTAGATCTAAATTGAATACCTTTGATATAATCTTCATTATCCTGAGACAACTTTTCAATAGTTTCTTGTGTCTTATCATTGCTCCCATCATTCACAATTATTATTTCATAGCTATTAGTGATATTCTCCATAACAGTAGCTATTTCACCGCACAACAACGGCAAATTTTCTGCTTCGTTGTAAGCAGGAATAATTATAGATATTTCTTTTTTATTATCGTTCATATTGAAGAAATAGTTCTACCCGGCTTTAGCCGAGGGTCTGCGAGGTTTTAACCTCACGAAATTAAAGATAATTCGCGAGGTTAAAACCTCGCAAACCGTGCGCTAAAGCACCGTAGAGAATAAACATTTAAATCCTTATTCATCAAATGATAATCTAAATATCTTGATAGGCTTTATTGAATCATCTTCGTAAAAAAGCTCAATATCCTCAGAATATTCACCCAAATTCGCCAACTCTTCGTAATTATCCCTTATTCCAAGATACCTCTTACCAATTATAATATAACTAACATTTTGAGATTTGGCAAATTTTATTACATTTTCAACAGTCGTGTAAGGAATAATAGGACCACCATTTTTACTATCAGCGTAAAAAGAAACGAATGGTTTTCTAGACATTATAATATCTTTATCTGAATTGTAGGACGGGTTATTTTTAAGATATTCACCTACAATTTTGTGTTCCATCGGATAATCAAAAGAATAATATAAATAATATGACATAATTCCAGCAAAATTAATAAAAACTAACATCGCGATCAATAGACCTAGAACCAGAAAAAAGTTTCCGGTATTAAACTTTATACTTTTAACTGTTAACAAGATAGATTTAGGACGTAAAGAACAACCAATTGACGCTAATAAAATTATAAAGATCATTGCTTGGAGAATATATCTACTTTCAATATGAAATATCGGAAAAGTCAATAAAAAGCCAATCGGGAAAAACGATAATATAAATATTTTTTTAAACAATTTTCTTGTCGCAAGAGAAAAGAGGAAAAGCGCGCTAATTGGAATTAGAAAAATATCAATTGAATACAAATTAACTAATATTATAAGTTCAGACCAAATTCCTTTTATATATCTATCTAAAAAACAAGTTGGATCGTCAAAAATATGTTTTTTAAGACTAATGTTTTCAAATTCTTTAGAAAGTTTTACAGAATTAGTTTCCTCGTCATAGTTTAAGAAAGTTTGCTCATAGAGAACTGACTCATCTCTACTTATTTTGCCAAAATCCTTCCCATCAAAAATCACACCTGCTACTAAATTTGGAGCTGATTTAGTAGTTAAGCTAATTTTTCCAGTATGGTGGTGTAAAAAAAATATATATGGAGCAATAACAAAGATAAAGGAGAAAACAACGATCAAAAAACCTTGCATTGCTTTTTTTATTCCTAATTCCTTTTTTTTAAAAATAAAAAATAAAAGGGGAAAAGCTAAAAAAATCATCCCTTCTGGTTTAATTAAATAAGTATATCCTATAACAAAACCCAATGTAACAGCTAGCCAAGTTTTATATTGATTAAAAAGCTTTAAATATATAAAAACTATCAATAAAACAAAAAATGAATATAATGATTCAGACCAGGTTTCAACAGATAATACTATAAACATATAATGAGTTGCCGCAAAAAAAGCAGCAAAAAGCCCGGCTGTTTTGTTGAATATTTCTTTTCCGACCAAATAGAAAAAATAGACTGCCAAAAAACCAAAAATAAAAGATATGAATCTGGCAGAAAAAAGCAGATTATCAAAAAAACAATTTGCGATTCCTATAAAGATCGGATATCCTGGAGAAAATATAAGCTCTGGATTACCAAAAACTTCGTATTTTCCATTTTCAATTAAATTTTTTCCCGCTAAGGCATATTTCACTCCGTCAGTAGTGATAAACCCTTCCTGAGAAAAAAAATAGAGTCTTGAGAAAAAAGCCACCACTAAAATTAGAAGAAGCATTATTGTATTGCTATGCTTTTTGAGATAATTCATTAAAATAAATTTAGACATAAATATTTTTTATTATTTATCATATTTTTTTGTCAATAAATTTATCTTTATTTTTAAAAGCTCTTTAAAAGTAAACAGATAGTCTCTTTTACGCACTTTTGTTTCTTTTCTATTTTCCCAATTCACAGGAACAGCTTTTATCTTATAATTAAATTTATTTACAATAGCCAATATTTCAATATCAAATCCCCAACGATCAATTGTTAATCTCGAAAAAATATTTTGCGCAGATTCAGACGAGAAACACTTAAAACCGCATTGCGTATCATCTATTTCAGAGATTGCAAAGAACTTTATTAATTTATTTCCAATGCCCCCGAGCAATTCCTTGCAAAACGATTGATGCTCTTTAATCTTACTATCTTTTAACGCCCTGCTTCCTATCACAACATCCCAACCACCTTCTAGAAATGGGATAAAGTTTGCAAGTTGATTTATGCTTGTTGAATTATCAGCATCCATAAATAATCTAAACTTTCCATTTGCAAAAAGCATTGCCCTTCTTACAGAGTATCCTTTACCCTTATTTCTGTTATTTTTAATAATAGTTAATTTTTTAGAATTTACTCGCAACTCTTCCAATATAGAAGATGTTTTATCTCTTGAACCATCATCTACAACTATTATCTCATAGCTATATGCTTGCGCGAAAAGAAAATTTTCTATTTCAGATAAAGTGTTCTTTATTAATTTTTCCTCATTATACGCCGGCACAATTACCGATAAATATATTTCTTCTTCCATTATTTTGCTTTTAAAATTATATTCCTTTATTAAAATAATATTGAGCTTATAGCAAGTAATAATAACTTTTTGACTTAAGGACAGTCCTTTCTGTCAATTATTTAGTTCTTATATTTTCTTTGTTTTTTACAAATAAAATAACTTAACTTTGCTAAATTATTGAAAGGACTGTCCTTAGCTCGCTACTAATTCGTTGTTTCTAAACTCAGTCTTCTTTTTCAAAAATAGCAACAATAGAACAACCGAATGGAAAATTTATTCTATTTAATAAAAACGCTTCCATTTTAATTATCAGCGTAAAAAAATTATTCAATGATTTGGGAAGCTTAACATATGAAGTCTTTTTATTTAAATGTTTAGAAAAAACAATTCTGTACGTACGATAGACCAGAATCAAAGGAAAGAATGAAGTAATAAAATAACTTGATTTTACTGTTTTAAAACCATTTTTCTCAAATTTATCACATAGCTCCTTTAATGTATAGCGACGATAATGTCCAAGAATTTCGTCATGATCAGACCAAAGAAATTTATAAGCAGGAACTGTAACTATAACATTTTTTTTAGCTTTAAGAACCCTGTGATATTCTCTAATTATAGCACAATCATCGTCAATATGCTCTAAAACATCAAAAGCGGTTACTATATCTACAGAATTTTTCTGAAACGGAATATTCTGTCCACTGATAAGTTTAACTGATTGATTTTTGCTTTTACAATAAACTATAGCATCTTTTGAGCTATCAACACCATAAACTTTCCCAAATTTACTTAAAAATTTAAAATTTCCTCCTGTGCCACAACCAAAATCTAAGATTAAAAGTGGGTCTAAAGATTTAGAATAACATTTTTGAAGCATTTTAGACAAAACAAACCTTCGTCCCTCGTGCCACCAATATTTTTCCTCCATCTCGTTCATCTGTTCAAATTCCTCTTTTTTCATTATTTTCTAATTAATCATTAAAATTTTGGCAAACTCTCAATTCTTTTAATCTCTGAATAATATATTAGCAATCCTTGTGAAATTAAAATAAAAGCAATTACCCAACAATAAATCAGTTTTTTGTTAACTATATTATTTTTTTTAATAAACATATTAGCAAACTCGTAAATACTAATTCCTGATATTATTTGGAAAACAATTAAAATAGGAACAAGATATCTAAAAGAATATGTTTTACTAAAAAAAACCACGAAAGCAAAAAATGAGAAAAAGTAAATTGCCAAAACTAAAGTTTCTCTATTTATATTTATTCTATTACCTATCTTCTTTATAATCAACAGCAAATATCCAATAAAAATTATTATTATAAAGAGATTAAAAGATAAAATAAAGGAATCAGACAAATACGTAAACACGACATTAGAACTGAAAAAAATACTATGATTTTCAATTATAATTCTTTGAGAACTTTCTCTTGTTATTAAAGTTAGAACTGATCGCGGATCTGATATTATAGTAGGGAAAAAATAATACTTGTCCCTAAAAAAGTAATAATCCATAATAAATAATCTTTAGCTATGTTTTTGAAGCACAAAATATTATTAATTATAGAACAGTACTTTTTATCATTCTGAGTAGAATAACACCGACTAAAAAATTTCTTCAATGCTATAAATCGCAATGAAATTTTTTGTCTGAAGTTTGGAACAATAAAAAGATTTGACCTATAGAACGCTATAGCAAATAGACAAAATGGGATAAGAAATAAAGCCGACATTTTTGTAATCGCCGCCCACGAACCAAGAATCGCTGAAAAAATAAGAAATTTTTTATTCCCTTTTTTACTCAAAAAAACTAATAAACTTAACAAACTTAAAACAGAAAAGATTCCAACAAATTTATCAGTCGGTGTTGTAAAATATATATAATAGGGCGTAGTTACTATCAAAAGCATAGAAAAAACCACAGCCCACCTATTAAACGCCAATTTTCGCAATAGATAATATAAAGATAATATAAAGAAAAAGATTACTGTTAATATTGGAATATTAAACAAAAAACTTATTTCTCTATAATCATTAAATAACTCTTGATCTATGTCATTTATAACATTATAACCAACACCAGAGCTATTGAGACTTTCTATAAATTTAACAATAGAATTAAAATCATAATTCAAAATTTCCATAAAAGGACCGACTGCCCACATTACCATAATTCCAGGATGCGATGATTGAACTAAATTAGAAAAATTAGAACTTAAAATATTATCCATAAAAAATCTTGAACGATACATCCAAAGAAGCTCATCAAGATTTATAAATGTCATTTGATGTTTTATTTTAAAATAAGACAAGAAAATAATTCCGACAAAAATAATTGCCAGTAAAATAAAAAAATCTTTTGTATTTTCTTTAACATACATATTATCGGAAATTAGGAAATTAGGAAATTAATATCACAATTCTCTAATATCCAAATATCTTAATTTTTATTTCAATTCCCAAACCTCTCCCGCATTATTCCAATATACTTTATTAAACCTAGAGTCTAATTCCAAAACAGATATTAATTTACTATAATCAGTTTCGCTATTTATTGGTATAAAGATATAGCTTGCCTTAAATTCTTTTTTAATTATATTATAAATAGAATACCCTTTCTCTCCGTTACACTCTTCTTTATCACAAACAATCCCTTCGCCAATATG
>JAYEKL010000116.1:0-31458 GCA_034660995.1 Patescibacteria group bacterium
TTTCTTATTCCCTCAATTGTTTCTTCATGAGCAATCAACTGTTTTGTATCCTGAAAATCCATACCGCTCGGACAGATATCAGTTATAGGCGGAGAAGCGATGCAAACAATAACCTTATTTGCTCCCGCATTTTTTAGTTTCTCAACTAAAATTCCCATCGTTGTGGATCTTACAATTGAATCATCCACAATAATAATATTCTTTCCTTTTACCTTATCTCTTCTTAAATTTAACTTCATTTCTACTATTATCTTCCTTTCTGCAATAGTTGTTGCAGTGAAAGATCTTTCTTGCAGAATTCTATGGCTATGTGTCCTTTGAAAAAATTCTCTATATTTCACATTTAATTCCTCGGCAAGACCCCAGGCGGCATGTTTTCCAGAATCAAGAATAGGCACGACATAATCCCCACAAATATCTAATCCACTTTCTTGCATCTCGCAGGCAATTTGTTTTCCAGTTTCTATTCTAAAATCCTCATGATAGACATCTTTATGCCTTGTACGAGGATTAGAAAAATATATTGCCTCAAATATGCAAAAACGTTCATTTGGAGCAGAATGTTGCCTCCTTCTAATCACCTTTCTTCCTTTTGAAAATGTAACTACTTCTCCAGGGTCAATGTCAAACATAAATTCTGCGCCAGGTATATTGCCAAAGACATAATTTTCCGAACAAACTAAATAGCCATTCTTAAGTTTTGCAACGCTTAAAGGACGAACTCCATATTTGTCCTTGATCACAAACAATTTGTCCTGTGTCATTATAAGCAACGCGTAAGTTGTTTCTACTCTTTTTAAAACATACCTAATTGCCTTCTCTATCGTAGCTTCACCTGAATGCGCAATAAGATGAACGATTAACTCTGTGTCAGTAGTTGACTGAAATATCGCGCCATTATCTATTAATTCTCTTTTTATTTCTTTAGTATTTACTAATGTTCCATTGTGCGCGATTGCAAACGGACCGTATTTTGAATCTTCAATCACTAATGGCTGGATATTATCTATGGACTTTGAATTCCCTTGTGTTGCATATCTATTATGGCCAATAGCAATTCTTCCGGGAAGATTCTTCGCAAAATCATCTTCATTAAAATCATTAAATCGCCTACTGACAGAACCAACCTTTTTTCTTTGAGAAAATTCATCTCCGTTTCTACTTACAATACCTACACCCGCTTCTCCTCTGTTCTCCATAAAGAGAAGACATTTATAAACCAAGAAAGAAGGATTATAAACATTGACTGCTGCCGCAAGAGCGCATTCTTCGTTCATTATTCCTCTTATATCAAGGCCTACTTCTTCTATCGTATTTCCTTTTATAAATAGCACCATATTTATCTCCTATTCAGTTATCAAACAACATTTCTCCTGAACCATAAGTCTAACAGCAAGTATTGTTTTTGGCAAGAAATTGATACAAAAATTGATACAAAACGAATGAAATGAATTAATCTTTGTGTATTTAAAAAATTCAATTCCAAAATTAAAACTTTAGAAAAAAAATATTTGAGTTAACGATATAATTTTACTTTCATTGCTTTAAAGTTTTCTTTTTCAATCTTTTCTGCAAGAAAATTTTGATGCTCCTCGTCTCTACATAACATAACCACTGCTCCCCCACCTCCCGCGCCAGTTATTTTCGCTCCAAGCGCTTTATTTGTTAATGCGATATCAACTAATTTTTCAAGTTCTAAACATGATACTCCTATTTGTTCAAGTAATTTATGATTTTTATTCATTAAAATACCAACTTTTTTAAAATCTTTTTCTTCTAAAGATTCTTTTGCTTCTATTACTATCTTTTTTGCTTCTATTAAAATTTTCCCAAACTTGTCAGGATTTTCTTCTGCCCTACGCCTAACATTTGTTACAATTTCTTTTGTATTATGTGAAATTTTTGAATCACACAGAACTAATTTCAATTCAGCTCCAATTTTAAATGGCATTATTTTATTTTTTTCAAACCACAATAAAGACCTATATGTTGCGCAAGCATTATCTATTCCAGAAGCATTTCCATGAGAAACACATTCTCCTTTATAGGAGATCTCATTTATTTTTTGATCGTTCCAATTTAATTTTAGATATTCACTTACTGCTCTTGCAAGAGCAACATTAAACGCAGCGCTATATCCCATTCCAATTTTAGGAATTGCAGTTCCTGAAACAGTAAATTTTACGTGATTTAAATTTAAATTTGAAAACATAGCATCAAATATTCTACTACTAATATGATACGGCTCATCTTTCTTGCTTATCTTCTCGTAAAATATCCTATCATCAAAAATAATATCATCTTCATTTATTTCCTCAGTTTCTATTTTAACATACTTATCAATCGCAGTAGCAATAGCGGGAATGCCATATATAGCAAAATGATCTCCAAATAAAATAATTTTTGCATAACCCTTTCCTGTACTCATAAATAAATATTAATATTAGAAATAATTACTATTTAAAACAACTAGTTCCACAGTCCCAAAAAACTGTTCTTTTGATTTCAAGAATAATATCTTACTCTTGACAAATTTCAAGTTTTATGATATTATCTCAAGTGAACTAACGCTTATTTTGTTCATTTTAAAAAACAAAAGGAGGGAGAATAATGACAATAAATGAATCGGCTGTATCGAAAACGGCGTTGTTTGTTATAGTAGCCATTTTTCTTGTACTTTCCCTTCAGGGGGAAATGGAGAAAAAAAACACAGATACCATAACTTTAATAGAGATAGAAATATCGCCTAACGTAGGCGTCCATCAAGGAATAGCAACTGATGGAAACTATTTTTATCTTTTTCATACCGATTTCATAAAGAAAACGGACGGAAACTGGAATGAGATTGACATTAATAAGAAAGTTTTGTCAGAAATTGATAGTGGAATGAACCACCTAGGAGATGGTGATTACTATGATGGCAAGCTTTACATCCCTGTAGAATACTGGGATAATCGTGACGACTTTTACTCCCAGCATATTGCAATCTGGAATGCCACTGATTTGAGTTACATCGGCAAATATGATATTTCAGCACAAAAACATGAGGTTGCTGGGATTGTTGTTGATAACAACCAAGCTTTCGTTGTAAGCTACTACAACGGAAGTGCAATCTGGAAGTATGATCTGCCAGATTTCAGTTACGCTGGACATATTCCTCTGAGTGAAGATATAGAAAATATTCAGGGAATAACTACTGACAAAAATTACCTCTATATCAGCCGGGAAGATTATCTCTATAAAGTATCCCACACGGGAATAATCATAGAGAAGATCCCAGCTATGGTGAATCAAGGCATAGACCTTTCACAGGAACACCTTTACTGTCTGAATGACAGAGGGGCGCTAAACAAGCGCGTTTATACATATAAAAAGCCAACTTAGAAAGCAGCAAGTATATTTTGTTCAACAAAATAATATAACCTGCTTTTATTTTTTTGACTCTTTCGCTGGAATAATATCGCTAAACTTCCATTTCTAAAACTATCTCTTCTCCATTTTCTTTTTGTTTTCCTGCTTTATCAAAAAAATTAATTTTTATGTTTTTAAACTCCACATCTTTAGCAAGAGATAAAAGTTCTTTTTTTGAAAATTGATAATAATAACGATTAATAATTTCCTCTCTGGTTGCCTTCCATGGAATTAATACATTTCCACTTTTTTTTCCATCTAGCTGACTTTTAATATTAAACCTTTTATTTGCCCAATCACTTAGAAGATTCCAAACAATAATTTTTACTTTCGCATTAGATTTAGAAACTCTTTTAATTTCTTCAAAAAACTTTTTGCGGAGTTCCTTTGAAGGAATATGGTGCAACACAGCAAAACTTATCACAAAATCAAATTCTTCATTTTGGAAAGAAAGCTTGGTTGCTTGTTCCACAAAAAATTTCGCTTTCTTTTCTTCTATTTCCTTTTTATATTTTTTCTTAGAAATTTCAATAAGATTTTTTGAAATATCTATACCACAATAAAAAGCGCCTTTTTCTAAGACAAAAGGAAGCATTAACGCGTTGCCACAGCCAATATCCAAAACTTTATTTTCTGGTTTGATTTCAGAAATTAAATTGATTTTTACTTTAGAAGCTCTATTCCTGCTCAAATCCCATTCTTTGGCAATTAAATCATAATCATCTCTGATTTTTTCTATAATTTCTTGTGAATTATTTTTATTCATAATATTTCTAAACTACAAAATATTTAATTTCTATGTTATACGTAACAATTTAGCAATTTAGCAATGATGTTTTTATCTAAATCCCCCAATCCAATAAACCGCAATTCCAAAAGCAACAGAAACATTTAGAGATTCTTTTCTCCCGCGCATTGGAATATCAATAATCTTGTCGGATCTATCTAATAAGGACTTCTTAACCCCTTTACTTTCATTGCCAATAATCAAAGCAAGTGGAAATTTTGGCTTAAATTTTGTGTAACTAATACTTTTAGAAGTTTGCTCAAGTGAAACGATTTGATAACCCCCTTTTCTAAGCTTTTCAACTAATCTCCATGACTGTTTAACATATTCCCATTCAATATAGTTTTGAGCGCCTAAGGCCACTTTAGATATTTGCCTCTCGTGCTTTTGCGTATCAGGAATTCCCGTAATACCACATAAATAAACCTTATCAATCCCCGTTCCATCTCCAGTCCTAAAAACAGAGCCTACATTATGCAAGCTCCTAATGCTATCACAGATTACAATAAAATCTTTCATTTATTTCCTGTCTTAAAACCCCTATAGCAAGAATATTGTATAGGAGGCTCTGAAAAACTAATAAATTTCTACTTTAGAATTTATTTATTGCCTTAAATCTGGATTCCCGCCTCCGCGGGAATGACAAAAACTGCGTTTTTCAGAGGTTCCTATAAATATTGTTCGACTTTATGAAGAACTTTTGCGTGAAATAAGTTTTTATGCGAACAAGCTTCTCCATAAGGCCGAAGAATATTAAGTAGATTCTAGCACTTTAAAAACAGTCTCAGCAACATTGATATTATTCCAATTACAAATGATATGGCTTTTTGCTCATCTGTTTCTTCCTCTATATAACCGATGTTTCTAATTGAACGATCTGTTAAAGTTTTTCCAATTCTTCCTAGCGTATTAAAATTATTACTTTTATGAGAAGCAAGAATATTTTTAATTTCTTCCTGAAATTCCTTATCTTCTTCCGTTAACAATTTATTACTTTTTGCTATTTTTTTCTCCTGCCAAGATTTAAAATCAGTTGCCTCTCCTCTATTCATCCAAAGACCACTACAATTCTGACAATATTCAGCCTCTAATTGTTTTGGGAAATTATAGTCTTTAAATATTTCTAATTTAGTTAAACATTTCGGACATAAATTATCTCCTTTTCCTAAAAATGAATTTTCCTGAAGTTTGTCTATATCTACCTTTTCAATCTTTTGAATTTCTTTTTTGGGAATTTGATGTAATTCAAAATTATCAAACCAAATTCCACCACAAGAAAAACACTGGTCAAGAACAATTTTTATTCCATAATGACTAGTTGTAGAAACTTCCTTTAACTCCCCTCCACAATCAGGACACTTCATAATTTTATTAACTTTATATATTTTTACTTTATAACTTTATAAACTTTTTACTTTTTACTTTTTACTCTATTCTACATCCCCATTAACTTTCTTGCCAAATCTTCATATTCTTTTCTTTCTTGCGGAGTCATCTTTCTCATTATTCCCATCATTTCTCCTGGACTTGGATTCTCTTTTCCGCCTAATAATTTTTTCATTTTTTCAGTAGCTTCTTCCTGCTCTTTAGCGCTCATATTCTGCATATTTTCCATAACTCTTTTTGCCTGTTCTCTTTGCTCTTCTGGCATCTTATCAAGTTCCTTTTCCATTGCCTTGTCCATAATTTTCTTACCAACCTTAGTTTTAGAAACTTTCATTGCCCCTTTACCAATAACTTTTTTAATTGAATTTTTTATTCCCATTGTTTTTTTATTAATTTATTAAAAATTATAATTATAAAATTTATAGCTTACATTTCAACATAAACAAACCGAACGCAGATAGAGTATCATAATCTTTAATTTTTCCAGATTTGATCATTCTTTTAACTTCAGAGATTTTTAGTTTTACAGCTTTAATTTCGCCTTCTTTTTCCAATTCATCCGGTTTTTGTTCTCCAAGTTCCAAATCTTCTGCTAAAAAAACATACGCCTTTTGATTTGAACATCCGTAATAAGCATAGAACCATCCAAGTTTCTTGAATTTTTTTGCCTTTATTCCAGCCTCTTCCTTAAGCTCTCTTTTTGCAGATTTTAAAAGTGTTTCTCCTTTTTCTACGGATCCAGCGACAACTTGAAGCAATTTTGATTTTACTGTATATCTGTATTGCTCAATTAAATACAAATAATTTTTTTCTCTTGCGAGCACAATAACATAATCATTTCTTTTTATGATATAATACTTATGTTTTTTTCCATTTGGTATTATAAAATCTTCCTCAATAACTTTCATATATTTGCACTTGAAAGCTGTTTTTGATTTTATCGTTTTCCAATTTTTCATTTTTGTTTTTTCAACTAACTTAAATTATAACACAACTTTAAAGCTATCAAAATAGTGTTATAGTGACATTACTCTAAATTTATTTGTCATTTTAATCCGCCGGCTGGCGAATCAGAATGACAAATCTATTTTTTTAACTTTTTAGTTTTATCTTTTTCAATAGCGCCAATATCTTCATCGCTGATTTGATCAATAACTTTCGTAAGCTGTCTTGTTCTAGTTGTCGCAATACTATCGTACTGTTTAGACATTGACTTTATCCTATCACCAAGACGATCAAACTCATCGCTATATTTTGAAAACTCTTGCTTAAATTTTCCTATTAAACCTACAACCCGATGTAAATCTTCTTGAATTTTAAAATTATCATAAGATTGGCGAATCATTCTAGCAATCGCCGCGAAAGAAAACGGTCCAGTTATAATAACTTTCTTTTTTAGAGCATCAGACGAAACCTCCCCAAGTTTATCGCAAATAAAACTAAAAATCATTTCATTAGGAACAAACAGAATTACAAAATCCAATGTTTTCTCTTCTGGATTAATATAATCACGAGTTGTTACTTGTTTGATCTTCTGTTTAACATCAGTTGAAAATTGGGCTAAATATTTTTTCTTTTCCAATTCGTCTTCAACTTCCTGATAACGAACAAGGGATTGATAAGGAAATTTAGCATCAATATTTATTTTTGTCTTGTCTGGCAATTTTATTGTTATATCAGGTCTATTAGCATTCGTATCCTGACTTAAATTTATGATATAATCTAAATCTTTAACAAACCCAAGCATCCTTAAAATATTTTCTGCTACTTCTTCTCCATATTTACCACGAAGCTGATTATTAGAGAGAATATTTTTTAAATTATCAGTAGAATTTTTTAGTTCTCCTGTTATATTTTTATGTTCTTCTAAAATTGTCTTTAATTTTGAAAATTCTCCTACCCTCTCCTTTTCTGAAATATATATTTTTTTCTGACTGTCTCTAAGCCCACTGTCTATTTTTTCAATCATCTCCTTTATTAGATCTTTCTTACTTTCTAAATATTGCTCATTTCTTTTCATTTTCTCATCACTAAGTTCCGTAAATCTTTCCCTTTCCTCTTTTAGAATCTCTTTGTTTCTTTCTTCCAACATTTTTAAATTTCTTTCTGCCATTTTTCCGCTTAAATCAGTAAAATAGTTAGAAACTGGTTTTTTGAATAGAAAAAACAGCACAATTAAAATTGCAATTATAACAAAACTACTTATTATTATTTCATTAATCATATCTTTTATTATACTTGAATATCGTTAAAAATCAAATAAAAAAAGGTTTAAACCTCTAGGTCTTTATGATTAGTCAAAAAAAACAGTTAGAAGCAATTTTAAAAATTTGTGCTGTCTAACTGTTATATTTCTTTAAATTCTGCCCTACAAAAAGGGCAGTCTGGATCAGGTTTTGATCCTGGTCTTTTATGCTTTACTATATGACGGACGTAATCGCCCGTTGGCATCCACTGCATTTCATTCCACTCATTACAAACATAAGCTACTGGTATCTTTGGTATCTTCACTTCCATTTTGTTTATCTTTACCATATAAAAAATTGTACTACAAGAGATCAATTTTGTCAATCTCACTCATAAAAAAAGACTGTCGCAAGCGGCAGTCATAAGACTCAATTCTACTCCCTCCTTATGAAAGCAACTGCCATGATTATCATAATAATTGCTGTCCATATCTCCATTCCTGGAATTTTTGCGGGAGATTCAGAAAGATATGGAGTTGATTGCGAAACAACTAGCTTTGTTGACACTAGTGTTGGTGTTGGTGTTGGTTCCTGTGATGTTGAAGTCAATATCAAAGTTGATTCCACAGTTTCGTTATCCAGCACAGTAATATTCACAATCTTGTATCCAAACCTCTCATCATCAGATTTAAATCTGTATTCATCATCAGGTTCAAACCTGTATTTGTTGGTCACAACAATCTTAACAGTGAAATTTCCTTTATAAGGAAAAATATGTCTGAAATAAGGACCAGTTAGATAGTGTCCATCTGGACTTCCCAATCTTTCTGGTCTATATGTTATATCGTAATATTCAAACCTAATGCCCTTACCCTTATATCTCAAATAAGTTTGGTAGGCGCTAAACCTACATTCCTCTCCTGCTATGCAAGTCACATTATCAGGAGCCTTGACTATAAGCGGATCACGTATACTGTTTCCTTCCCGTACCCAAATCCTTTTCATGGCGGTTGAGACTGCTACATGAGAATCTTCTATTGTTGCATTAATAGAATGATTTCCCATTTTTACAGTCCTTACCTCAACAGAAATTGGCATCCTATTGCGATCAACATCCCAACTACCATCACTTACAAGATTACCAGACTCATCTTCAAGACGAACATAACACCTCTGGATATAGTCATTATATTCGTTCCCATCACTTCCTGTTTCTGATTCACTAAAATCAACATAAAGAGTATCGTATGAAAGTGGATACTCATAACTAATAATGATAGTTGGTGGTGTATTTCTGACAACACTAATTTTAATCTCGTGTTCTCTACTCTTTTCACTATTTGAAAGCACAACTTTTATGGTATGCTTTCCGATCGCAGTTCCCCTTCCAATTTGGACTTTGGTCCTCACTGAGCTTTTGTTAGAGAAAATAATATTATTATCTCTAGTGGACCACTCAATCTCATAAACGCAATCACTCAATTCAACATTTGCATTAAGAGTAATTTCATCCCCAACTAGTAAGTCGTCACCCTCATTTTCATATTCATCTTTATTACTTGACAGTATTTCCCCTTCCCAATCAGGAAGACAATAGTTTGGAGGCGCCACATAGTTTAGTCGCACCTCTACTGTTTCACTGTCTGACTTTCCTTCTCCGTCAGCTACAGTTAGAACATACTCAGTATTCTCCATCACAATAGGTGAATATTGAATATCATTGCTCATCACTTTTCCGTTTTTCGTCCAGATACGACTTATAATACCGACATCATCTTGCGATGAAGCGCTATTTAAAGCTATCTTGCTTCCAGAGTCAACATAGACAATCAAACGCCCCTCTGAAATCTCATCACATCCATAACATGTTATCACCGCTTGTGGCGGATTGCTGGCGCAAGCAATTATTGTCGTCAATAACAATACCATCATTGCTAAACCTAGCTTCCTTATCATTATCATTTCTTTTCATCTCCGTTATATTCTTTTTCTCAATTGTGTTGTATTGTCAAATAGCATTCCACAAAAGACCCTTTATTGTACTCTAAATTCTATAAAATGTCAATAGTCAATCACAAATGGAATACATCGTTGGCTCCATAGTCCCGAAGGGCTGTGGAGCCTATTGTGATTTCAAACTTTATGAAAAGAGATTTAAAAAAATCCTGCATTTAGGCTCCACAGCCCTATCGGGACTATGGAGCCAACAAGGTATTATGATCTTGAATATAAAAGGACTGTCCTTGACTCACTACCAACAAAAAACTGGTTAAACAAAAACCAGTATTTTTACAAAACAATATAACAATTTATTTTATTGTCTACTTCTCTTCCTTCTTCTCATAATTCTAGACATTCCATAAATATCTACCAAGATTGCAACTCCAAAAATTGAAATAAACTTCCAATAATTTTTTTCCGATTCTTCAAGTTCTTTCAGCGGACGGTCAACAATATTTTTAGAGCGAATTGAATCTAAATTGACAGAGTTAGAAACTGAATCAACGAGATTCATAAAAAATATTTCATTGCTAGGAGATTGTCTCAAAAATTCGGGAGATATAAAATCTGAATCACCAACAACAAATAAAGTTCCCTTGCCTGAATTTTCATCTTCTGGCTTGGCAAAAGCAACAATTGTCTTTTTTGATCCTCCAGAAAAAGAAAGCTTATTATCAGGCAATAAATTATAGCTACTAGACATGACCTTTGCTTGGTTTGTTGAACTTATTATTGATCTTGCGCAATACTCTTCATCTTGAGAAAGAGATAAAGAAGAAGCCCAAGGAAATATTACTGATTGAATACCAGAAAGCGAAGAATGCGCCTCAAAATTATCTTCTAAGGCTCTTATCCAAAAAGGATACGCCTTACGAACAGAGAAAAACCCTTGCTTATAAGCTATATTAGAATTAGATTTATCGTAAATCAAATCTTGATTAATTTTAATACCATATTTCTCCGTAAGCTCATTTATATTATTCTTAATAACCTGCGCATTTAAATTATTTTGTAAATCTGGAATTACGCTTTCAGATGCAACAATAATATTTCCCCCGTTAGAAATAAATTCATCAATAACCATAATTTCTTCACCTGATATTTCTTCCATTGGACCGATAATAATTAAAGTTATAGGATCTATAAAATCTTTTTCTTCTTCTATCTCGCTTACTTCTTCTACTCTACCATCTGAAATAAAAAATCCTTTATCTTCTTCATCAGCTCCTATCTCAACATCTACAATTTTATAAGACTTTTGTAAATCTTGAACTTGAATATTTTTTTCAGAATGACCTTTCAAAAAAGCAATTATTTCTTCATTTTCTCTTAAAACTGAATAAACAGTAGAAATAAAATCATATTCCCAACTATCAATAGATTGAATAACTGGAATTGCTTCTCTTTTTATCGCTCCATCAAGTTCCGAAGTTATTTCCACACCAAAAAATCCTTGTCTTACTTCATACTTGTCCTTTTCCACAACATTAAACTGTGTCTGTGGAATTCCTATTTCCATAAGCTCCTGAATTTTCTCTGGAGTATTCTCTGGTTCATAATAAGAAACTTTTAATTTTGACCCAGCAATATCCTGATATTGATTCATAAAATCAGTAAGTTGCGTTTTAATTCCAGTTATATCCTGTGGAAGATCTTTTGAAATATAAAAATTAACATTAACTTCATTTTCTAAATTTTTTAAAATATCCTTTGATGCTTCTGAAGTTGTATAAATTTTTTCTTCAGTTAGGTCAAAATACACATAATTCTGCGACACCAAAAAATTAATAGCTATTAAAAACGCTAAAAAGATTAGAACTGAGCTTAAGGAGGAGTTTAATAAATTTTTATTTGATAGCTTCATTTTGATTGTTATAAAATAAATCCAGAATGAATGGTTCTTACTTCCACTTCTTCATTCCTATAACTCTCACATTTAAAAACAGAAAAAATATAATAACAGAAATATAATATAAAATATCAGAAAGAGAAATAACTCCGCGTAAAATTGAATTAAAATGAGTTGAAAAACTTAAAAATTTTCCAACCGCCGCAACGCTTGATGGCATCGTATTAAGAATAAGAGAATTTCCAATCATATAAAACATAAATATAATTGAAACAGTAACAAGAAAAGAAATAATTTGATTTTTAGTTATTGAAGAGACCCAAAGTCCAATAGCAATATAAGCAGAGCCTATAAAGATTACTCCAATATATCCAGCAATTATAACTCCTCTATCTGGAGAACCAACACTAGAAACCATTACTGGGATTACTAGTGTCAAAACAAGCATTATCAAAAGAAACATAAAGCTTGAAAAAAATTTTGCCATAACTACTTTTACAGAAGATACGGGGAAAGTCATTAAAACTTCAACCGTTCCGCTTTTTTTCTCTTCAGCCCAAGAAGACATTGTAATCGCTGGAATAATAAACATAAACAAAATCGGCAGGAGATTAAAAAATGACCGAAGCGACGCCTGTCCAATTATAAAAAATGTTTGAATAAAGAGCCATCCAGAGATCACAAGAAATACAGAAACAACAATGTATCCTAGAGGAGAATTGAAATAAGAATTCAATTCTTTTTTTGTTATGGTTAAAATTTTATTCATTGTGATTTATATTTAAATTACAACAATTTAGATAATAATATTGTTCGACTTTATGGAGAACACAGTTTATTCTTTTGTTAAATCTATAAACACATCTTCTAAATCAATTTGTTTTCTGACAAGCTCTAAAAGTCCGTGATCTTCTTCAATAATAACCCTAGCGATATCTTTTCTAATATCATTTTCCAAATCAGAAACGATAATAATCCTACTTTCAATAATTTCAATATTATCAACACCTTTAATAGCCTCAAGACGCGGTAATAAATTACTTCTAATTTCTTCAACTTCAATATGAATAGTAGCCTTGTTTTTACCATCCTTGTTTTCAAGCTCCTCAGGTGTCCCATCAGCTACAATTTTTCCTTTGTTAATGATAATAACACGTGAACAAGTAGACTGAACTTCAGAAAGAACATGACTAGACAAAATTACGGTTTTAGATCTTCCTATTTCTTTTATCAAATCTCTAATTTCAATTCTTTGATTTGGGTCTAATCCAGTTGTTGGCTCATCTAAAATAACAATTTTAGGATTATGAATAAGAGCCTGCGCAATCCCTACTCTCTGTCGATACCCCTTTGACAAAGTTGAAATTTCTGCATTCTTTTTTTCTTTTAGTCCGCATTTTTCAATTACATTTGCTAGCTTCTCATAGATGTCATTTTCCTCAATTCCTTGCATTCTACCAACAAACATCAAATATTCTGTAACGGTCATATCTTCATATAAAGGAGCGTTTTCTGGTAAATAACCAATTCTCCCTTTAATTTTTTGTTGTAATAACGATTGATTCATATCAAGACCATCAATCTCAACTTTACCAGAATCAGCTTCAAGAAAAGCAACTAATATTCTAAGAAGTGTCGTTTTCCCAGCTCCATTAGGTCCAAGGATACCAATAACTTCTCCTTCTTTCAACTCGAAAGAAACCCCATCCAAAGCGACAAGCTCTCCATATCTTTTTGTAAGATCTTTAACCTTTATCATTTTTATTAATATTTATTTTTCAGTATCTCCATTCTATAATAAAATTTTATTCAAGTCAAGAATAAATAGCGCATATAGACTTTTTTATTAAAATATAATTTTTTGTCAAATTTGTTATTGATAAATTTAAAATCTATCTCTAAATCTATCCACTTTTATTCCAACACCATAACTAATTTTCTAACCTTGGATAATTATTTTGCTTTCTATTTCTCTTAAAAATAAGATACGTTATAAACCCAAATCCAAACGCGACAACAATTAAAATAGCATAGAATAATTTAGGAGAAATTACATGGGATTTATTTTTTACTATAATATTTTCCGTAACAATAGATAGTGGAATTTTTACCCCAGTGTTTGCCTGCAGTCGCGTTTCTATAAGCGGTTTACTGACTACAGAAAGATTAGTCTTCAGAACTTGAGAAATATTTTCTGTAATAGAAGAATAAACTGTGACAGTCACAACTTTCCTCTCTCCTGCCTCTAAAGTAAAGCTAGCAGGATTTGTCTTTATAATTTCATAAAATTCATCTGGATATACTTCAAAAATCTGAATATCAGCAGTTGGATTAGCAACAATCAATTCCTCGGACACAGATTCACATCCTATTCCTAATATAAAATCAATTTTAGATGGACTAACTTGAATCCCAGTCGCTTGCAATGAGACCGGCAACAAAATAAGAATGAAAATAAGAATGAAAAATTTTTTCATAATTTAAAGATATTTAATATAGTTATTGCGCTATTGCCCAAAAAGTAAGATGCGCCGATTTTGTACCGCTTCCATCTGAATAATTAGCAGGAATAGAAAGCTCTATGTCCACTATTTGATTGTTATCCTGAACAATATTAGTTTCAAAATTCTTCCAAGACATACTGTCTAAATTTAAATTTTCAGTAAAAAGAGAACTCCCGCTGACCAAAGCTTCTATATGTATATTTGAAGATCCATTATTACTAATCGTAATATTTTTTAGAAGCAGAAGATCCGGGATCTAATTCACCAAAATCTAAATTATTTGTATCAATAATAAAGGAAATCATATCCTTGTTGTCATCTCCACCATCACCATCTCCTACAGTTACACTCAAATCAATAGAGGAACTCACTCCTTGTCCAACTTTTAATAAAGTAGAATTACTTCTAATATACCCCTGTTTTTCCGCGTAAACTTTGTAAAACCCGTCTTGTAAAGAAATACCAACTTGTCCATTATCATCAGTAATTATTGTATCTATGCCAAAATGGACAGAAGCGTCAGCAAGAGGAAGCCATAAACTATCACTAAGAATTTCCACTGTAGCTGTCACAGACTGATCAGTATCTATTTGTTCAGCTGACAATAATAATCTTGTTGGCTGCCACTCAAAACCTCCATAATACCACAAAATAGAATCACCAGATTGTAATTCATAATCTGCCGCTCCTACGGAAGGAGAAATGTTATTAACAAAATACAGCCAACCAAATTCTCCTGTTGCTTCATCAACGTTGATTCTTTTTAAATAAGGACTCCAGTCAGTATCCTTGATCTCATAAGTGAAATCGCAAATACTTTTTGCATTCTTAATAATATCAAGGACAGTCGGTCCCGCTACCTCTCCCAAACAAACAGTTTCTTCTGATCCTTCAATACGAAAAGAAAATTTCTCGGAAGTATCATTCGCCACAATATTAAGAGGAAGTTTTTTCCCCTGTAGAGCAATAACCGCATAAGCTGTAGTCACTGCCGAAAAAGAGTCTTCTTCGGTAGAGCTATTTTGATATTTGAAAAATCCTTGATCGCTTTGGTTTGATTCAAGATACGAAATTGGAGTATTGTCAGATTTAGCCAAACTATTTGGGTCAATATTTAAAACATTAAGCGCCCAAATTACCCATGCTGTAGATGAAGAATCAGAATCAGAGCCGAAGGCAAAATTATAGTAGAAACCTCCATCATCATTTTGCGATGCTTTTAAGAAAGACAAAGCGTTTTGAATACGAGAATCAGCGCTATCAACTCCAGCAGAAATAAGCGCTAAAAAGCAGTCGCAGTCATATTAGTATCAGAGCTAGCTGTAGTAGAATATCCCCACCCGCCATCACTATTTTGATTATTAAAAATAAAGTTTTTTGAATCAACGATAACTATGTCATCAAGAGACTCGCCAGCAGAAACAAGCGCCAAAATTCCAAAACAATCATCATTAAGTAAAGTAGAATCCCCTATTTGATTCTCAGTATAATAACTTTTAAACGCGGCGATATAATCAGTTGACGGAAAAACTCGCGGATTTTGACCAATAGCGGTTATAGCCAAAATTGGCGCGGCATAATCAATAGCGCTTGTTCCGCTTACAGAAACAAGATGTTCTGTCGGAATAGAAGAACTGTCAAGCACAGACAAAGCCATTGTACTCCATGGATTATCACTTTTTGTAATTAAATAATCCTGCGCAGTGTTTGCGTTATAAGTCGCGCTTGCTTCTAAAGAAAGAAACGTCGGGAACAACAATGCGATAATAAGCATTACAGATAATAACTTTTTCATAATAATGTCCTTTCTATTATAAAAAATAAAAAACATTCTCGCTAAAAAAGAATGTTCATTTTATCACAATAAAAACAAAACGAAGCCCCTCTTTAGCTCGAAGATAGGATCTTCGGATTCGTTCAAAAATAATCTCCACAATTTCATCTCATATTCACGCCGTCTTAGCTTGAAAAAACTTTCAATATATAACAATATCTTTCAATTTTTTTCAAACCAATCCAGCGCAAATCTGAGCAAACTTGAGAATATTATTTTTAAACGAATCCTTATTTTTTTATAGATAATTAGTTAGCATTCTGACTTACTTTATCTTTCCACTAAAGACAAAGATCACAGTTGCGGCACAGCGCCGGACTTTTTCTAAACTATAGAAATCACCGGACTTTCCTAACCGACCTCTCATCAAGAGGAACTACCTTGTTAATTAGTTTTATTAAAAGTAAAATAATTCTAACTACTGTTTCTATTTTTGTCAAATTTTATTTCTTAACTTTTTATTTCTTAACGAAATACATACAAACAAAATACATACCTTGCCAAAATTAATTGATTGATTTAGAATAATAAAGTACTAAACATGTAATATTAGAATTAATAATTTTTAAAATAAAAAAATGAAAAAAATTATTGCCTTGTTTTTTGCCCTAGTGGCATTTTTAGTAATTGGTACTGAACAAATTAATAATACAGTATCAGCTTCATCTCAAAATTATTTATTTTTCAGAACAGGATGCTTACATTGCGGTAAAGTAGATATATATTTTCAAAAAAACAATATCTTTGAACAATACAACATTGAAAAGAAAAGTACTGACGACACCAAAAGCGCTCAGAAATTTAATGAACTTTGCCAAAATGAAGGTATTCCCATAATTGATCGCGGGGTACCAATGCTTTATTTTGAAGAACAATGTATAGTTGGCGACAAGCCAATTATAGATTTTTTTGAAGAATACACGGACAATCCAAATAATAATCCTGATAATGATTCTCCAGTAGGTCAAACCAACTTGACTATTCCCATGGTTATTAGTGGCGCTTTGGTTGACGCTATCAATCCTTGCGAGTTTGCCGTTTTGATTCTTCTATTAACTACTATTTTGATTAACGACAATCGTAAAAAATCGCTTCAAGCAGGTTTGGCTTTCTCTTTTTCAATGTTCATTTCTTATTATTTGATAGGGCTAGGATTATATAGCGCTGTTGCTAGCGTTGGACTTTCCAGCACTTTTATGAAAATTATCGGTGTTTTGTCGATTTTAGTTGGGCTATTTAATTTAAAAGATTACTTTTGGTACGGCAAAGGCTTTGTTATGGAGGTACCGTTAAGTTGGAGACCAACAATGAAAAAATTAATTAATTCCGTCACTTCACCCATCGGCGCATTTTTTGTTGGATTTGCAGTAAGTTTATTTTTACTTCCTTGTACTTCCGGTCCATATATCGTTGTTATGGGAATGCTTGGCAATACCGCCACTTTCAACACCGCCCTTTGGATGCTTTTACTTTATAATTTAATCTTTATTTCTCCAATGATCTTAATTACCATAGGAGTTTATAAAGGTTTGGATCCTAAAAAACTGGAAAAATTAAGAAGCAACAAAATAAAATTATTACACCTAATCGCTGGATTAATTATGCTTGGTATGGGAGTAACAATTTTATGGGGAGTTGTGTAAAACAAATAATTTTTTTCTAAATCACAAAAGGCTTGCCTGCCGGAGAGGCAGGCTCCACACAGAGTATGGAGCCAACGCGTTTTCACTTAAATTTATAGATTCAAACAAAAAAAGAGCTATTCGCATCGCGAATAGCTTTTGATTTATTTTATATTAATTTATTCTTTATATTTCCTCCTGTGTTTTAATTACTTCAACTTTCGGAGTAGCTCCAAGTATATTGAAAGCCATCTCATCTTTCAGCTTTGCGCTATAAGACTCATCACCGAAAGTCGTTATACAATCTTTTGGCACGATTATTTTCTCTATGCCAAATTTTTCTGACAGTCCAGAAAGAGTTATTACTGCCTGAATCACACAGATATCAGAACAGACTCCTGTTATAACTACTATCTTAGGCCTCTTTCTCGCCAGCCTTTCTTCTAGGTTAGTTCCCATAAAAGCATTGGTAGTATTTTTTATAACTAAATTGTCATTTTTGACGAATCTTTGCAATTCATCAACTACCTCTGCGCCCCATGTTCCCTTCATACAGTGCGGCGGGAATCTTTCTAGCTCCTCATCTTCAGAGTGATGACTATCAGCTGCAATGACTATTTCACAGCCATTTTTTTCCAGCTCATCCGTAAGAGCAACAATGTTTGGCAATATCCACCTCATTTCCGGATCCGCAAGAGAACTCGCATCTTTAACCAGAAAGTCATTCAATGGATCTACGATAAGCTCCATAACTTCATCTGGTTTATAAATTTTCATTTCTACCATCTTATCTTCCTCCATTAGTTACTCACAATCTCATCAATCTGAGCTTGTTTTGCTCTAATTTCTGAAATCGTTCTTCTCCGTAAATTCTTCAAATTATTACTAATCCTGACTGGATACAACGCAGGATTGTCTGCTTTACGATATTCTAATGGTAGTGTTGCAACATTTTTCCGTGCAAACACTTGGATATCTTGCAAACTCTGTGGTTCAACAAGCATCTTGCTTCTTCTAGTCTTACCTCCTTTCATCATCTGAACCAAAACTGGCTCATATTTTCCGTCTGGTTTTCCTTCACTGGCAAGCGTGATAATATCACCGCTAATTTGACCACTGTCCGTTTTTCTCCAGACAGTTTTTTCTCCTGGCAAAGTTGTCTTAATTTCATCACCAGAAATTTTAATGGTTGGAATAATTTCCCCATCAACTTCCAGCGCTGACAATTTATAGACACCTCCCAAAGCAGGCGGATTTTCCGGCGCAGTCATTTTGGTTCCAACACCAAAACCAGTCGCTGGCGTGCCAGCATTCACAATCTGACCAAGTAGTTGAATATCCAAATCGCTGGTCAAAATAATGCCAGTAAACTTTTTCTTTGCTCTGTCAAGTTCTCTCACCATTATAGCTAGCTCCGCCAGATTACCACTGTCAATTCGCAGAGCATTTGCGGGCTCGCCAATAATCTCACTGGCTCTCATCGCATTCTTGGCTCCTTGAATAGTATCGTATGTATCAACAAGATAGATTCGATTATCAGGATTATGCCTGCCAAAAATGATAAAAGCGCTAACTTCCGATCCGGCGATTAAAGAATACGCCTGCACAAATTCGTGCGACATTGTTCCGCTAACAGGAATACCAAGATTTATTGCCGCTCTTACATTTGAAGTATTTATCATACCTCCAATAAAAGCAGATCTTGTTGAAACTATTCCAGCTCCATCGCCC
This sequence comes from Patescibacteria group bacterium, assembly GCA_034660995.1. Taxonomy (GTDB): domain Bacteria; phylum Patescibacteriota; class Minisyncoccia; order JAHIHE01; family JAGLIN01; genus JAYEKL01. The sequence goes on from JAYEKL010000116.1 coordinate 19,312, forward strand.
GGTGATCTCCGCAGTCCAAAATCCGCTACTGGCTTACCTTGAGCAACTTCCATTGTTTGACTGGCATAAGTAGCAATCAAAGAAGCATAATTCATCGCCTTCAAAATCGCCGATTCAATAATCCAAGTTTCCAGCCAGTTGCCTTCCACTCGAATAATCGGCTCATTTGGAAAAGCTAGATCACCTTCTCTGATCGCCCAGATATTTCCCTTAAATCTCAACTTTCGTAAATATTCAAGGTATTCCTCGTATTCCGGCAAAGCGCTTAACGGATCTATTATTTTTACCGCTTCAATATCTTCTTCAGTAAAACGATAATTATAGAGATGCTTCAGCACTCGTTCTATTCCCGCAACAAGCAAATAGCTCCCAAAAGGAGTTTTGCGAATAAAATAATCATGAACTGTAAAACGCTCCTGATCACCCTTCGCAAAAATTGTTCTTGCTTGTCGGAAATGATATTGGTCAGCAATCAACGGATCACCTGGACGAGTTTTCTGCTCATCATATTCCCAACTATTCCTATTCATTCTGTTTTCCTCCTATTAATTCCATACTCTATACTTTTTATACTTCCAGTCCGAACCTTTCGCAAATCTCTCTAATTTCCGTCGCGGAAGATACAGTATGAACTGTGCCATTAGAGGCTTCATAATCAAACGAACCTCTTTCAATAATTCTTATCCGAAAACCAAGATCTCTCATCGCTTTCAAATAGTCTTTTGGCAGATTATCCGAAGTGTAAAAAGTATTTTCCGTTCCACCTGCGATTTCACATCCGTTCTTCAGATATAATGGCCATTCCTTGTCAGATTCAATATCATCTAATTCAAAGATCTTATATAGCCCTACATCATATCCAAGAGAATTAAGTCTCTCAACTATTCTCTTTCGCCGCTCCCCTATATGGAGAGGATCAGCTTTTTGAGCAGATCCGATGCAAATCACAATCTTATCGTTCTCACGAAAAGCTGTTTCCATCAAAACAATATGCCCAGGATGCAATGGTTGCATTCTTGCTACCACTAATCCTATTCTTTTTTTCATCTTATTATCATTCTCCTAAAAAGTCACGCTAAAATATCTTTAATATAACTTATATGCGTCCATATCTTGACATCTATAAGCATGCTGCCTTCTTCTTCCATACTGCGAAGCCATTCATCCGCTTCTTCAAACGGAATCCTGTAAACAGTAATTCCCTTTTCCTCTCGTCCATCTTTTTTACCAACAAATTTTAGATCCGTAGCCCAAAAGACAGTCAAAAATTCAGAAGAAAGTCCAGCGGAAACAGGACCAGCAAAAAGTTTTACGATCTTTTTCGCTTGATATCCCGTTTCTTCCCGCAGCTCTCTTAAGGCTGTTTCTTCTAACGCCTCTCCTTTCTGATCGCAAAGACCAGCAGGAAACTCAATCACTTCTCTTCTGACTGAAGGACGATATTGGCTGATAAAAATGACTTCTTTTTGGGCAGTAACTGCCATAACAGATACGATGCCATTTCCAGTCATTCTCTCAACTGCTTCCCATTTTCTCGGATTGCCTTCATCATCAGTCCAGTCAATCTCTATTAATTTCAAGTGATTTCCTTGTCCTATAGTTCTACTCTTCATAATATCCTCCTTATACTTTTATAAACAAAGTTCTGTTCGCCGATTTCCGGACTTCTGCAAAGTCCCCTTTCTTAAACCGATAATCTCTTTGTCCATCTGCTACCAAAAAAGGTAAATTCTCTTCAAACTCATTAAGAATTGCGATTTTGAAAATCGCATCAGTTGAAGTTACAAAAGATTTTGTGTTCGCAAACAGAAAATCAGAATCGAAATGGGCGTTATTAGCAACAGCGCTGAAAACATCAGTAATCAAGACTGGTCCACCTGCATTAAGATTGTAAGCAGTTGATCCAGTTTCTGTTGCGATCATTATCCCATCTCCTATAATTGTTGACTCAAACGACTTTGTTTTATCAATTGTTTCAACCTTAAGGAAGACAGTTCTGTTTATTCCACCAATCAACACTTCGTTCAAAGCATCGATCTCTCTTGTCATTTGACCATCATTAAAGACTTTTACTTGAACTCTCGTTCTTTGAATAATGTCAAAATTTCCCTCAAGTATACTACCAAGTTTTTTGTGAATCTCGTCTTCTCTGATGTCGCACAAAAAACCTCTATGACCAAAATTAACTCCTATAAGCGGAATTTCATATTTCGCTATTTTATCAGCAATATGAAGAACTGTTCCATCTCCACCAGCCGCAATAACAAAATTAAGACCGATCTCAAACACACTTTCATCTGGGTTGATGAAAACTTTATGTCCTTTTTCCTCAAGCCACTGCGCGATTTCTAAGGAAGGTAAATATGCTTTTGGCTTTCTCTCTATACTAAAAACAATTCCGATTCTCATTATTATCACCTCAAGAAACAATTATTTCCCCCTGAGAACTAAATAAGTCCTCAGGTTTGATCAATACCATTCAATCCAAATAGAGTCTAAGTACTGGAGTAGGAACACTCTTATACCCGCTTGCTCTCACTTGTTTCGCTACCATCTCTATTATTTCTTTCGAAAAGAAATATTCATTCTCCAAAAAAAGATCTGTGACTTTTTTGGCATACTTGAGATATAGCAAAAGATCAAGAGCTGGATAGCTAATGCCGAAATCTTCCTCATCTGTTTGTCCAGCTTCCAGTCCAGCAGAAGGAGCTATGTCTATAATTTCTTGAGGCAGGCCAAATATTCTGGAAAGCTCCCAGACCCAAGTCTTGTAAAGACCTCCCATTGGATTTAGATCACTCTGCCCATCACCGCCAATAGTGAAATAGCCTATCAAAACTTCTGTCAAATTACAAGTATCAAGCACCCTACCACCAAAGACTCTGGCAATAGCATAGAGAATTTTCATTCTCTCTCTTGCCATAACATTACCACGATCTACAGCATCAAGCTTAACACCTGCTTTTTCAAGACTTTCAATCGTCGCCAAAACAGCTTTTTCTATAGAAATTTCAAACACATTTTCATCCGGAATTTCAAACTGTTTTATGATAAAATCCGCATAAACGACACTCTCCATCGAACTTATTCTATTATTGGGCATCTTGACCACAAAAACATTCCCTGCGCCGAAATACTTTACCGCAAAAAATGCGACAAGAGCAGAGTCTATACCTCCAGAAAGACCAATAATAGCCCTTTTTATTTCAGTCCCTTTGTACAAAGCATCAAAGAATTTCATAGCTTGATCAAAAATTAGATCAGAATTTCTTGTTGCGATGTTCTTGAACTGCTCATAAAACGGCATCTGCTCTGCAGACAATACATAGATTTTCCCAACTTCATTTCCATTCATAGTTCTCACCTACATTGTTTTTTATTTGTTATCCTTATTCAATTATCAAGGAGCTTCCTGATCTTTAAATTCAGGTTTTAATTTCAATTTAAGATATTTGAAATTAAAACTTAAATTCAATATGAACCGTGAACCGTATACTCTATATTTAAATTCATAAAATGTCAAGTAAAAACACCACGGATGGTGACGGACATTTTTAACGCCCGTCACCATAGCGCATACACCTAGTTTTATTTGACAGCAAGCATCCGTTCAATACACTTTTTGGCTTTTGGCTCTACTTTTCTATCAACTTTAACTTCATTTTTCATATTTTCAAGAACATTAAATATTTTTTCCAGATTGTTTTTCTTCATACCAAGACATATTGCTAATGGACTTGCCTGAATAAGATTTTTTCCAGGATTTTCTTTTTTCATTCTATGCATTATTTCCTTTTCAGTTGCAATTATAAAATCTTTTTTTGAAGAATTTTTGACATAATCACACATCTTTCCTGTACTAAGGATCTTATCAGCTTTTTCTTTGATCTCTGGAGTACACTCACCATGAACAAGAACTTTAGCATCTTTGTATTTCACTTTCAATTCATCAATTAATTCTGAAGATATTCTTGCGTGAGTAGGACAATAACCATTCGCAAAAATAAATTCTTTTTCAGACGATAATGACAAAAAACTGCCTAAATATTTATCTGGAATAAAAATTATCTGCTTATAACCTTTTAAAGACTCAACTATTTTTAGCGCATTGCTTGAAGTACAACAAATATCACTTTCCGCTTTTATTTCCGCAGTAGAATTCACATAGCATACCACCGCGGCTTTTGGATATTGTCTCTTCATTTCTCGTACTTTTTTCACATTAACCATTTCAGCCATCGGACAACCCGATTTAAGATCTGGAAGAAGAATTTTCTTTTTGGGACTTATCATTGACGCTGTTTCTGCCATAAAACGTACTCCGCATAAAACTACTACCTTTGCATCAGTTTTTGCAGAAATTTGCGCAAGCTCCAAGGAATCTCCTACAAAATCAGCAATGTCCTGAACTTCTGGCAACTGATAATTATGAGCTAAAATTATCGCGTTTCGCTTTTTTTTAAGTTTTTCTATTTTTTCTATTAGATTATTCATGGTTATTATTTATTAACGGATTTATAACAGCATAACTTTATGAACTTTTAACTTATATAATGACATCCCTTACTCTCTCTGTTTTGCTTTGCTGCCTCTGCTATAATAAGCGCTGTCTGAACTCCATTTCTTAATTCCAGTAGATCTTTGTTCAAGCAAACATTACAATAAAATTTTTCAATCCTATACTTCAAATAATTCAGATCTAAAACGGCTCTTTCCAACCTTTCTTCTGTTCTTACGATCCCTACATAATTCCACATTATAGATTTCAGACTCATCCAGTCTTGCTTTATAAGCGCAAGATCAACAGTTTGATCTCCTGTATATACCCACGGCTTTATGTCTCTTTTTCGTACTAATTTACTATCACTTTTACTTTCTAATATATTTTCAGCGCATCGATCAGCGAAAACAAGTCCTTCTAAAAGAGATGTACTAGCAAGACGGTTCGCGCCATGAACTCCCGTACAAGACACTTCACCAAGCGCGAATAGATCCTTTAAAGAACTTCTGCTAAACTCATCAACTTTTATCCCTCCACAGAAATAATGAGCAACAGGCGTGATCGGAATCATTTCTTTTGTTATATCTATGCCATATTTCAAACATGTTCTATAGATCAATGGAAACCTTTTTTTGATATATTTGCTATCCAAATAAGAAGCAAGATTAAGATACACAAAATCTTTCTTACTGCCCAATATCTCCTCGTAGATACCTCTCGCAACTATATCTCTTGGAGCCAAGCTTCCACGCTTGTCATATTTTTTCATAAAGAACTTTCCTTTTTCGTTCTTTAACTTTGCGCCCTCTCCCCTAACTGATTCTGAAATAAGAAAGTTGTCAGCATCACGATGAAATAATGCGGTGGGGTGAAACTGTACATATTCAGCATTGATAATTTCTGCTCCAGCTCGATGGGCCGCCGCAAGACCATCTCCAGTCGCAACCTCAGGATTTGTCGTTCTAAGATACACCTGTCCAATTCCACCTGTCGCCAAAATCGTTTTTCTAGCAAAAACAGTTTTGACAAGACCTTTCTGATTATCAAGCAGATAACCCCCAACACATTTTTTATCCTGATAAGACCATCTTTTATCAACCGCATGATGAGGCACAGTTAAAAGATCAATTAGCGTATGGTCTGTTAAAATTTTAATGTTCTTATTTTTCTCTAATGCTTTTATCAGCTTGTTTTCTATTTCTTCTCCTGTATGATCATTTTTGTAAAGAATTCTATTTTTGCTATGCGCGGCTTCTTTCGTATAATCAAGTTTTCCTTTACTTTTACTAAATTCTACCCCAACTTTTTTAATTAATATTTCTGAAACTAGTCTAGGACCCTCTGCAACTAGAATATCTACCGCCGCATCATTGCATAGTCCATCGCCAGCGACCAAAATATCTTTTTTCATTTTTTCCTTTGAGTCATTCTGACCTTTTGCCATTATTCCTCCTTGCGCGCATAAAGTTGATGATTGCCTTATATTTTTATCTTTGGTAACAAGCAAAATTTCTATTTTCCTATTCTTCGCCAAACGCAAAGCAGCCACACATCCCGCGATCCCGGTCCCTAAAACCAAGACATCTGTTTTCAATATTTTCTGATTATTCATATATTTGTTATTACACTCTTTCGCTTTGTTACGACGTATTATACAAGATTATTTAAACAAATTGGTATAACTTTATATATTATTTATAGTGTAATATTTACACTAACTATAGTTTAAAAAAAATCCTAATTCCTAAAAACCTAAAACATCTCAATAATCATCAATTTTTTAGTTTTAAAAGAATATAGTTTTGAAGGACGATGAGAAACTCCTTCCTCCCTACCCGCCTCCTTAATTAAATCCAAAGCAAAAACTTTTTTGCGAAAATTTCTTTTGTCTAGCTTTCTATTCAAAATAATCTCATGGACTCTCTGCATTTCACTCAAACTGAATTTCTGAGGCAAAAGATTACAAACAATATTTGTATAAATTAGTTTTGACTTCAGTCTAGAAAGAGCGTATTTCAAAATTTCACTGTGATCGTATGCCAATTTAGAAATTTTATTAATTGGCATCCAATAAATTTTCTCATACTTTTCAGTTGTTTTGAGCTTGATATTATTTACATTACCTATTAACGCAAGATAAGATATAGAAATTATTCTAACTGAAGGATCCCTTTTTACATCCCCAAAAGAATAAAGCTGTTCCATATAAATATTTTCTATTCCGATCTTTTCTTTGATCTCACGCTTCGCGCAATCATCAACACTTTCATAAACTCTAATTCTTCCACCAGGTAATGCCAGCTTCCCTTCAAACGGCTTATACTTCATTTTAGTTAAAAGAGCATTCAATTCTCCGTCTATTATGGCAAAAACTACCAGATCAACAGCCGCCGCTGAATATTTATACTTTTTAAATTCTGGTTTTCTCCCTTTTTTCTTCATAGCTTTTTATTGCTTAGTGTTAACTATACACATAGTATCACCAATAAAAAAAGTGTCAAGAGTGAGTTATCCACACCGCATTTATCAATATTTATTAATAATAGAATCTACGCGTTTAGAAGCTTAGCCTCTCCACACCAATCTTATTATTACTACTTATCTTTATATAGAAAGTAATACTTTAAATAAAAGATAATTGCATAGAGGCTAAGCTTCTGTATGTGGAACAAACACATAAGTCATAAATAAAAAAACAGAGGGGTCTTTATCCTCTGTTAGATAAACTATCTATGATTTTCTCTGGATCAAATTTTAATCCATAGAAATTATGTTTTCCTAATTCGCGCAAACTATTGAGCCGATGAAAATCAGATCCAGCAGTCGGAATTAATTCATACTCGATTGTTAGATCATATACTATCTTCGTTTGTATTCCATTGTACTCAGGATAAAAAGTTTCTAGTCCATCCAATCCTAAGACTTTGAATTCTTTCACTATTTGCGGTAGAAATTTTAAATCTTTCTCCATTGTCTTTACTGGATGCGCCAAGACAGCTATTCCTCCTGCTTCGTGGATAATCTCAATAGCTTTTTTAACAGTTATTCTCTCCATCTCCACAAAACATAGACAGTTTTTACCAAGCCACTTGTCAAAAAATTCATCAGCGGACATTTCCTTGTTTTTTACCGCTTCAACAATTTCCATTCTGGTTGCAACTCCATCTGCCTTATTAAAAATAGAGCTATTTACCTTCCATCCGTATCTCTCCAATTCCGAAATAATCTTTTCAGCTCTTTCTAAACGAAGATTTCTAGAATGATTCAAACTGTCTAAAAGAACTTCGTTTTGATAATCAACCCCGAGACCAAGAATATGAAATCCTCGTCCATTATATACGCTACTCAGTTCAACTCCAACAAAAAATCCAATGTTGAGTTTTTGGCACACAATCATAGCTTCCTTCACCCCATCAACCGTGTCATGGTCTGTTAGAACCACACAATCTATTTCTTGTTCCGAACACTTCTGCATAAGCTTAGCAGGAGACAGTTCTCCATCGGAACAATTAGAATGCATATGGCAATCTATTTTTTTTATCAATTATATCTACCTCCTTTTTATATTTTTTACTCTAATGCTTTTAAATTTTATTGTCAAGATTTGTACTGTCAATGCAAAGATGAAATAGAAATATTCTTCTTGAAATATAAAAACAACTGATTGTATGATCAGTTTATTATTTAACAATAATTATTTTACGCAATAGCAAAATAAAATCCCTTATCTTAAAATTTTAGCCATAGCAATAATTTTTTGAGTTATACTATTCTGAATAGCAAAGATATATATAAAATAATTATTCTTCCGAGGTCGCGCCTAATAGTATTTTTTCAAAAAATTTCCCAACAATATGTATCAAAAATCCAAATAACAGAAGTCCAACAAAACGAGCGCCAACCGCTATAATCTCTCCCAGTACTGTCTCTGGTAATGCTTGTGAAATACCACCAAGAGTTAATTTAGCAGCCCAAAGCATTCCCAATGGAATATTAGCAAATGCTGGATTAGTTCCTTCAACAAAATAAATTAGAGTTCCAAATAATAATATAGAGGAAAAGAGCGCAAAAAGATAAATTTGCAATGTTAGTTTGTCTACATCGTGCCGCATATTACTAGCACCATTTTTAACACGCACCATCTTAACCAAACGAACCATTCGAAGAAAACGAAAAATACGAACCGAACGAGCTGCTTTCAAAAACGATAAGTTGGTAAGACCAAAAAAAGTTGGAATGATTGCCACAAGATCAACTATCCCGAAAAAACTTGTTATATATTTTATTTTACTCGGCGCAGTAAAAAGCCGTCCCAAATATTCTAATGAAAAAAAGAAAACTGTTACATATTCAATTATCTGAAACATTCTTTCATACACCGCCAAAGACGTAACAGTTTCCAAAACAATAAACAAAATTGAAATGATTGTTAAAAAAGCAAAAAAATTATTAACACGAAAAAAATATTTTGACCGTGGATTATAAAACAAATCTCTAACTGTTAATGTTACTTTCATATAATTTAATCTATTAACCATATTTATACTCCTTCACTTTTTATACTCTTATTCTAGCATTTTAATTATAAAAGTCTACCTCAAATTCCTATATTCCCCTGCAAACAAAAATAATTCCTAAAATAAGGAATTATTTAATTAACTCGGAAATAAACATATTTTATTTTTTTTGGCTTGAGTTGTGAGACAATGTTAGAACGTTTTTAAGCTAAAAGTTAAGAATAGATAATTTATATATTCTTTTAATCATAATTTTAGTTTTATTAAAATATCTGTTTTGTCTATCATAAAACTATTTAACTATTTTAATCGCTTTGCCTTCAATTATAGCGTTAGTTACTTTTTTGTATGCCGAAACTAAAATCCTTTGAAACGTACTTCGGGAAGTTTTCATCATTTTAGCAGCTTCGTTCTGATCTAAATTTTTGTCATTTTTTAATCTCAAAGCTTCCACTTCTTCAGCGGTTAATTCTACCATATCTAAAAATCTCACTGGCACTCCTTGAGGTTTAAAATAAGTTGCATCTGGATTAAATCTTATTTTTCTGCAAAGTCTTGGTCTAGGCATATTAGCTTCTTTTTAAATTAATATTACAATTAGAGCATTTTAAATTTGAGCACGGAACGCCTTTTTGGTGCGGAGTTTTATAACCGCATTTTTCGCAAACGCAATAACCGTCTGGACCTTTGCCAGATGCCTCTTGGATTTTATCCTTAAATCGTCCTTTTCTCTGCCAACTAAGTCCGTGACCAAAATCAGATTTATAAAATCCAGTTTCTATCTCATGGCTGACGATTTGAATAACCACATATTCTAAAGATTCTATTGCTTGTATTAATTTCTCTCTTAAAATATTGGAAATTTTAGTCGCCTCTTTTACGCTTAACTTGCTTGGTAAATCTATTTCCAAATTAGCGGTTACGGCAGAACCCTTTTTCTGCGTTTTTAAAGAACATATCTTAATATTTTCTTTTTCGGCGATTGATTTTATTTCCTCTTCTATTTCTTCGTCAGCAGAAACGTCAAGCAAAGAATCAACCGCTTCTTTGCCTAATGGAAATGATTCTTTAATAATATAAAGTCCTATTAATACTGCCAAAATAGGATCAGCGTAAATCCAATATTTAGAAAACAATACCCCGCCTAAAACAGCTATTGAGGCAAGCACATCCGCTTTATCGTGTGTTCCATCGGAGAGAAGAGTCAGAGAATTTTCTTTTTTTCCATAATAAATTTTAAGTCGAGAAGTGAAGAAATTTATCAAAATAGACAAAAACATAACCACAAAAATCAAATAATTTATTTTTATTTCTTCCGGATTTAAAAATTTCTTATAGGCTTCATAAATAATCCCTACACCAGAGATAAAAAGAATAAAAGTAATAATTAATCCACCTAAAACTTCAAATTTGTAATGGCCGTAAGGATGTTTTTTGTCAACTGGTTTTTGAGATGCTTTAATACCAAAATATCCAATCCCAGAAGCAAAAATATCTGTAAAAGCATGAAATCCATCCGCCAAAACAGCCGAGGAATGCGAAATTAGACCGACTGAAATTTTTCCTACTGCCAAAACTACATTGGCTAATATTGAGATTAAGGCTATTTTCTCTTTCATTTTATTGCTAAATTTATGTGATTAACGATTTTTTGAAATATTTTTTGATAATTTGGATTAACTTCGACCACTGGCTTCATTTTTATCATTGCTCCAACAAAATCTTTGCTAAAAGGTATTTTCCCCACAATTAAGACTTTTTTTTCTTTAGCAAATTTCTCTATTTTTTTGACAAAATTTTTATTCAAATCACTCTTATTTATAATAATACCATAATTAATCCCAAAATGCTCCACGACTTCCAGAACTCTGCGAAGTGCTTGAAATGCTGTTGGAGTAGGCTCGGTTACCGCTAAAATATAATCACTGCCACGAATAGACGCAATCACCGGACATCCTATTCCTGGAGCCGAATCAATGATTAGATATTCTGCTTGTTGTTTTTTAGCTATTTTTTGAGCTCTTTCTTTAACTATGGTCACCACCTTACCGCTTCCAGATTCTCCCATTTCCAATTGACCAGAAACAACAGTAAACCCATATTTAGTTTGACCCTCTCCAATGGTCGCATTTTCAACCTTTTTCATATCTATACCATTTGGACATAACAATTTACAAACTCCACAACCCTCGCATAAAAAATTATTTATTTCCGGCAATTGTTTTTTTCTATTCCATGAAATTGCGGAAAAAGCGCAATTTTCTACTATTTTTTTACATCCTTGAGCATTTTTATTCACAAAAGCCTTTATGTTTGTAGAAACTTTTTCATTTTTGGTTAATTTGTTTAAACTAAAAAGTAAAGCTAAATTAGCCGCATCAACATCGCAATCCACTGCTACGATCTTATTTTTTTGAGCCATTAAAAAAGCTAAAGAAGCGGAAATACTGCTTTTCCCAACACCTCCTTTACCCGATAAAATTGTAACAGTTTTTAAATTTTTCATTTTTTTAATTGATTGGCTATTTTTTTAATTTCCATATTTTGAATTGGTAATCCAGAACAATATTTTTTTTCAATATCTTGACTATAAGGAATTTTGGCAATAATTTTTGTATGATATTTTTTAATTACTTTTTCGATAATGTCTTCTGGACCAATGCTAGCTTTATTAATAACAACTTGAGTTTTTACTTTTAACTTTTTAGTTAAAGAAAGAATTAAATCAAGATCATGAGCGCCTAAAGTAGTCGGTTCCGTAATGGCCAATGCTCGATCGCTTCCAGAAAGAGCCGCAATCACAGGACAATGAGTGCCAGCGGCTGTATCAATAATAACATAATCAAAATCTTCTTCCCATTCTTCATAGAATTTTTTTACTGCGTTAACTACCAAACTTGATTCTTCAATACCAGTTTTCATTTTTCCGGATAACAAAGTTAATTTTCCTTTTTGTCCGATAAAAATTTCACCGATAACTTGCGCCGATTCAGTAATTGCTCCGGCTGGACAAACTATTTTGCAAGCTCGACAACCAATACATTGTTCGGGAATAAAAATAGGATCTTTGCCTTTAACAAAGACAATAGCTTTTTCCGGGCAAACCGCAGCGCATTTTCCACAATGTAA
>JAYEKL010000117.1:0-6870 GCA_034660995.1 Patescibacteria group bacterium
CAGAAAAAATTGGCGTGTCTCGCCCGACTTACGCGCAAATTGAAAATGGCGTGCGAGATATGTCCGTAAAAGAAGCGCAAAAATTAGCGCGATTTTTTGGCTTGTCTTTGAAAGATTTTCTATCTGGCAAAAAAAATCCTACTTTAAAAGTAGAACTTGAAAAAAATGTTGAAAAAGTAAAAACGAAAAAACAAAAGCAAGAAATGCGTATTTCTGTACCGCAAGAAAAAGTTGAAAAATTTAAAGAAGCGCTTTTATATATTTTGGAACACATTGGCGCGCGGCCAAATATTGGCGAGGCGGTTATTTGTAAAATAATGTACTTTATTGATTTTGACTTTTATGAAAAATATGAGGAACAATTAATAGGCGCAAAATATATAAAAAATCATTTTGGACCGACTCCAGTCGCATTTCCAAAAATCGTAAAGCAAATGGAGCAAAATGGAGATTTGACACCTGTTGTGAAAAAATATTTTCAGCACGATCAAAAAAAATATCTTCCGCTTAGAAAAGCTAATTTATCAAATTTTTCTGCTTGTGAAAAAGATCTTATTGATTCAGAAATTGAACGATTTAAGGATTTTAATGCTACTCAAATAAAAGAATATTCCCATAAAGATGTGCCTTGGATTGGTGCTGAAGATTTACAGCTGATTGACTATGAAGCGGTTTTTTGCCGCACACCAGAATTTTCCGTAAGACAATATGATGATGAAATATGAGGAAACAGCAGAATTCAAACGCGACTTTAAAAAACTGTTTAAAAAGTTTTTGTCTTTACGTGGGGATTTAGAAATTAACAAAAAATACTGTGTTGAACTTTTTCATATTAAAAAGATTGACAGTAGAAGTATCTTTCAAATAAAGGGTGTTGGTAATTGCGATGAATTGCAATTTTTTAAAATTAAAAAATTTCAGTGTAAAAGTTTAAAAGGACGAGGGGCAAAAAGCGGTATTCGAATTATTTATGCTTATTTTCACACTGAACAGAAAATTGTGTTTTTAGAAATATATTTTAAGACCAGACAAAAAAATGAAAACAGACAAAGAATTACGGATTTTATGAAATTTTATGAGCGTTTAAAGATTTATTAATTTTGTAGATTATTATACAAATAGCTTGCAAATAAGTTTCATAGTTATATATTGTGAAATCACAATAGGCTCCAGTCAGGAGACTGGAGCCAACGCTATGGGAGATTAGCAACGCTTTAAGAGACCGAAGCCTATTAACACACCCCAACCCCTCTCAAGAGGGGATTTATTCTTCTTCCACAAAAATTTTTACGGTTTCTTCTTGTCCTTCTTCTCCGAGGGCTTTGATTTTGAAAGCGCCTGAATTTTCAATATCAAAAACGGCTTCTTTTCCTTCGCTGAAAAAACTATCATTAACATACCACCAAACTTCTTTTTTTGCCCGCAAGGGGATTTGTGTATTTTCTTCTAGTAGGAAAGTATCGCCGTTGTGCGGGTTAAGAATTAAACTGTCGTCTTGGAGCAAATTTTTATTTTCTTCATAATTATCTTCAAGCAAGCCATATTCTATATTATTATTTTTATAAAACTCCTGAATTAAATCAAATTCAAAAGGAGTTTTTTTATTGTATTCGGAATTAATGAGCAGATTCATTGTTTCATTCCAAATTCTGCCTGCTCCGCTTTGTCCTGAAATTTTATCCATTGGTGTATTGTCGCTGTTGCCGACCCAGACACCGACAAGAAAGTCAGGAGTATAACCGATTGTCCAGCTGTCGCAAAAGTCTCTGGAAGTTCCTGTTTTGACCGCGTAATTATTTTGGAACAAATTTAAATTGCTGTTCATTCCAAATTGTTCTATCCCTGTTTTACGATCAGAGAGAACTTTATTAATGAGTTGAATATATTTTTCGTCAGCAATTTTTTTGTTTTGCGCGAAGTTTGTATCTGAATTATAAGAAAAGTCATTTCCATTTCTATATATTTTAAGAGGGTTTAATTCTCCTTCTGATGGGAAAATAGTAAAATAATATGAGAGGCTAAGCAAATCCATTTCTAATCCTCCCAATGCGATTCCAAGTTGATAGTTTTCAATTTCTTGAACTGGCTTAAATTCCATATCTTCAAGCAGAAAATTATAAAAATTATCTAAACCCGCATATTCTAAGACTTTGACTGTTGGTACATTCAAGCTATTAGTAAGGGAATAATGCAGACTAACTTTCCCTCTGTATTCATAGTCATAATTCTTGGGATAAAAAGCAAAACCAGTGCCAATTGTATATTTGTATTCTTTATCTTCTACTATGGTATATGGCCGTAGTCCATTTTCAAATCCTTTTAAATAAATAAATGGTTTTACAGTTGAGCCGATTGGTCTTGTTTTTTTCGCCATATTTATTTGATAGCCATAAGATGAAATTTGGGGGTCTGGAGAGCCAATAACTGAAAGAAGCTCATTTTCTGGCAGTTTGATAACAATAATTGATCCGTTTGTTACATCAGATCCACTCATTAGAAGTAAGTTTCTTTTCAATATTTCTCTTAAATTTTTACTAAGCTCTTTGTCTATGGTTAGTACGCGACTTTTTTTATAGTCTATCTTTAAAGAATTTAATTCAAAAGAGATGTCACTTTTTACATAATCGTTAAATTTTTCTTTTTTTTCCGCAATTTCTTTTTTGGTATATGGTTTTATTTCCTGACAATTTTCATTAAGTTTTTTGCATAATAGTTTTGATGATACGCTATTGTTTGCGAGGAAGGGATTGGAGATTGAGGGACTTGTGAGTGTTGTTAGAAGTTGCAAATTTTGTTCTTTACTAAGTAGGGCAGGAGTTGACTCAAAATAGAGTCTGCTAGCATTATCTATGCCCTGCGCTTTATTGCCAAAATAAATTGAATTAATATACATCTTTAAAATTTCTTCTTTACTTAAATGTATTTCTAAACTAGTAGCATAAATTGTTTCGGTAAATTTGTTTTTGAAATTTCTGTCTAATTCATTTTGAAGCAATATTTTGGCAAGTTGTTGAGTTATAGTGCTTGAAGCAAGATTATCATTCCCTGTTGTAAGATTATAGAATGCGCGCAAACTGCTTATTGGATTTATGCCAAAATGATGATAAAAATATCTATCTTCTTTTTTGATAAGAAGTTTTTTAAATTCAGCAGGAATTTCACTGGAGTATGACGCATAATATCCAAGATGGTTAGGTTTTATAAAAATATTTTCATTGTTTCTATCTTTGACAAAAGTAGATTGGTTATTTTTATAAGTAAATAATAGTTCATTTTTGAATTTAACGCTTAATAAAAAACCACCCAGAACTAAGGGGATGGTTACTGCTATTATGATAAATAGAATCTTTTTTTTCATGGAGGAGATAAGCTTGTATTGTTAAATTGTTATAACTAATCTATTTTATAGATTACTTAAGATATGTCATCTTGAGCGACGATAGGATCCGAAAGACCTGCCTGCTGACTAGTAGGTCTGTTAGCGGATAAAAATAGCTTGTTAAGAACAGACCAACTTGAAAACAAAATTATAGCGTGTTTACAGATCTCTCCATTTCGGCTGAATCCATTCGGCAAAAGCTCAGGACAAGCTTATTTCAGTGCTCCAGTCGAGATGACATATACGCATTCAGAATATCTCTGTTTCCTTTATATGACAGCAGGAACAACAATATAACAATTTAGCAATATAACAATTTAATTATCCCTATCTTTAAAAATAAATCTATCTTTCTCCTTGGCGTGTGTGTAAAGTTTTACAATCTCTCTTCTAGTGGTAATTGGATGTGGAATTGATTTTAATTCAAATCTATGTTCTTCGGCGGCAGTTTGAATATAGATGTTTCCAAAACCAAACATAGTAGGAATTAGTCCATGAACGCGGCTTGTTATATCTTGAATTCTTTTTAGATCTAATTCAGAAACAACGCGATTAAAAAATCCTATTTGTTCTATATCAAGTAGCCGCTGATTTGTTACAATCCAAATATCCAGATAATAATCTACCCAAATAATAAAAGCCACGACCCAGAGAAAACCGTAATAAATAAGTGAAGAAAGAATAAAAACCTTATTGTAATCACCTTCTAGAAGAACAGGAAACATTGTCGGAGCAACAAATATATAAAACAATACAGGTAAAAAAACTATAGCTGAAAGATGTAGGGCATGGAAAAGAAGGGTCAGTTTGTGTTTTCTTAAGACAAGAACAACTTCCTCATTATGGCGTTGACCTGGAAAACTAAATTTTTTCTCTTTGTGTAAATTTATTGATTTCTTTTTCATATATTTAATAATAGCATAATTTATATGTTTAGCTTTTCTGTCATTCCCAGCTTGACTGGGAATACAGGTGAAATTTAATCAAGCGTTATTTAAAATAAATGTTTTGCAAACAAACCAGCAGTAATATTAAATGATATTTCAATTGTCATAATGAAATTCCAAAAACTGAAGATATTATGTCTGGATTTCCGTCTTTGCGGGAATGACAATGTCTAAACGCAAGCTCTAAATAATTTAATCTATCAAATTTAATTCCATATTTGATTTTTCCATAAAATCTTCTGGACTTATATTATTCCAGTCTATGAAAAAAAAGGTTATTATTATTGCTATAGAAATTAAAAGCAAAACTGCCGCAAAAAAGTAAGCAGCGTTTCTTGTCGTATCTCCCTTTAGTCCATATCTTCTAAGATGATAAAAAACAATCCATCCAAAAATAAAGAAGAGTCCAAGAGGAATAAAGACAAATGCTAAAAAATCTATGAAGGGAAAAGACATGGTATAAAATTTTTAATTTTTAAATTTTGTAATTTTATAAATAATGACTAAATTTTTAATTTTAAAACGATTATATACTATATAGCTAAGAAAATATAACATTGAATTTAGTAGTTTACTTTTACAAAGCGTAACTTATGGAAGTTTAAAAATTATAATAGTGTATTTTGGTCATTCTTGGGGTATTCAACTCCTAAGTGTTCGTAGGCTAGTTTAGTTGCTTTTCTTCCGCGTGAAGTTCTTTCTATAAATCCCAATTGAAGAAGATATGGTTCGTAAACATACTCAATTGTGTCTTCTTGGTCAGAGAGGCTTGCGGCTAAAGTTGAAACACCAACTGGTCCGCCATCAAATTTTTTAATAATAATTTCTAAAATTTTTCTATCAGTATGCTCTAATCCATAGTAGTCTATTTCTAGATATTTAAAAGTTTCGTCTACTATACTTTCATTAATAGTTCCATCTCCTTTTACTTGGGCAAAATCGCGAACTCTTTTTAAGAGACGATTAGCAATTCTGGGGGTTTGTCTTGAGCTTTGCGCTATTTTTTTGGCTCCGTCAGAATCAATTTCTACATCTAGAATTCTACTTGATCTTTTTATGATATATTCAATTTCTTTATTATTATAGAAAGCAAGTCTTGGTGAGATTCCAAAGCGATTTAAAAGCGGGGAAGAAATAAGATCTATTCTTGTCGTTGCTCCAATCAAAGTGAATTTTGGAAGATCAAGTCTTATTGTTCTTGCAGATGGTCCCTTTCCTACTATTATATCAAGCATATAATCTTCCATTGCTGGATAAAGAATTTCTTCAATTAATTTGTTTAGTCTGTGAATTTCGTCTATAAACAAAATATCTCCATCTTCCATATTAGTAAGTATTGCTCCAAGATCTCCAACTTTTTCAATTGCTGGACCTGAAGTTATTCTGATATTTTTTCCTAATTCGTTTGCAATTAAATGAGATAGTGTTGTTTTTCCTAGTCCGCTTGAACCATGAAATAGAATATGTTCAATCGTTTCATTTCTTTTTTGAGCAGCTTTTGTTAAAATCTCAAGATTTTTTTTAATTTTTTCCTGTCCAATAAAATCATTAAGCTTCTTTGGTCTTAAAGATAATTCAAAGCTTGTATCCTCTTTTTTTTCTTTTGAATCTGTAATTTTCATACAAGGCATTTAAACATTTTATATACTAACATATTAACATATAATTAACATTTTAAACAATAAAATATATATAAAATACTTATATAATCATATCGTTTTGATAGCAGCGCTTATTAGTGTTACTATTTAGAGTAAAATAAGAATAGGGGAGTGGAGTTTATCCAAAAAACAAAAACAAAAAACATATTTCTTAATTATTCAGAAACAATCTAAAGTTTTTTAAGGTTAGAAAATTTTTATTGTTTTTGAAGAATGAGCGATATAAAAAATCGCGATGATTTGTGACTCGGAAGCAAAAAAATAAAAGAGGCAAAGAAATAAATGAAATGGAAAAGTAAAGGAATAATAGCAGTAATGCTGTGTATGCTGGCTGTGCCAGTGGCGGCAACAGATATAAGACATGCAGAAAATGCTGTCATTATAAATGACGGAAGGTGGATTGGACATCACGCTTTAGTTTTTGAGGGCCATACGCACTTTAGTGGTTTCGTTTATGATAGGCTCTGTTGATCTTCTCTTCGTTCCCCCTGATAAGAGCCTGTCCTGAGCGACAGCCGAATGGAGGGTTAGGGGATTTGAAAAATTGATTAAGAAAAGTTAAATTATTTTTTTAAGATTGTATAAAGTTTATTTCTTTTTGTAAAAACTAAATAAAAATTAACAGAGCCTATATATGGGCTGATGATTTTTACCGATTATTCTCCTCTTGAGATGGGCAAGGGGTGTGTTAACAAGCTTTTTAACACACCCCCAACCCTCTCTCTAGAGGGGAATTATAAGAAAATCACCAGCCCATATATAATATCTTTTTTTAAAGACAAAGAAAGAATATAAAAACAGTTTAAGGCATATTCCCTTTCTGCCACGCTCCGTTCTTTTGATAAGAGAGATGTCTCCTATTTTTATTATAAGTTTTAAATTA
>JAYEKL010000118.1:0-31130 GCA_034660995.1 Patescibacteria group bacterium
TATAATTGGGGTAATGTTTTAACCCGTAATTATACAATCTAGAGAAACCTTTGCAATGCCCATATTTGAATCCTAATTGCATATATTTAGCTTATTTGGATTCCAATATGTGAGTGAACTTATTCATAGTACAGCATTGTAGTATCATATATATACAATATTCTTCAACCCTATGGAGAAGTTTCCTGCGTAGAGTTCTCCATAAAGTCAAACAATATTATGTACAACTTTGTAAAATCACTTAATATTTTTATATCTACATTTAAATGATCTTTTTAAAACCAACCAGCTAAATTTTACTGTTGCGTTATAAATTCGTCCTACTCTTCTTGGTTCCAAAATTAACCGCCATAACCATTCTAGCCATAATTTTTGAAAAATTAATGGCGCGCGCTTGACTTTACCAGATATAAAATCAAACGACCCGCCAACTCCAATTGCTAACTTTACACTTGGCATTTTTTTTAGATTTTTACAGATCCATTCTTCTTGCTTTGGAGCGCCAAACGCAACAAAAATGATGTCAGGTTGAGCTTTATTGATACGTTGAATTAAATTATTACAGGATATATGTATTTGATTGTCATTCTGAACTTGTTTCAGAATCTTTTGCCTATCATCGCAGACTTTTTCTATTCTCTTTATAACTTGCCTTAGAATTTTAAAATTGAAAATTGAAAATTTATTGGAAATTGGAAATTGGAAATTGGAAATTTTAGATCGTATCCCCTCCTCCGCGCCAACAATATTTAAATCATCATATTTTTTGGATAAAACTTTCGCTGTCTTCTCCGCTATCTCTTCTCCTGCTCCTAATAAATAAATTCTTTTGTCTTTCACAAATTCAGATTCGCAGATTTTATAAATTAAATCAATGCCCGTAATTTTTTTAGACAATATTTGATTATTTAAAAATCTATTTGCAAGTACTATCCCAATTCCATCTGGAATAACTAAATCAGCCTCATTTACGATTTTTTTAAAATAATAATTCTCCTGAGCTTCAACAATCATTTCTGGATTCAGCGTTACAATATAATATTGCTGATCTGACAACAAAAAACTCTTAATCTTTTCAAGAACTTCAGTAATAGTAATCTCATTTATTTTTACATCTAAAATTCTTGCTTGATTCATAATTCATTCTTTAAGTCTATAGAGCTAGTTGAAAACTTTCAACTAATTTATGTTTTTCTATATTCGGTCTAAGCTGACTTTCCATAATCTCTATTTTTTCTGCTTTAAATTTCATATTTCTTAAAACAATATTTGTCTGTTTTCCTTTGAGCTGATTTCCTCTAGCCCGCGCAAGAACAATGTGCGGCTTAAATTCAGCTTCTTCCGCCTCAAATCCACAAAGTTTTAAATTTTGCTCTAAAGTTCGTTTTAACCTCATCATATTTGCATCTATTAAAATCGTCACCCAAAACATTCGCGCTTGAACTATATCTGGACCTAAAACTATCTTGTCTAGACACATTTGAAAGGGCTTAATTTCTAAAGCTGTTTTTTCCGCCGCTGACAAAATTTCCTCTAATTCATTCTTGTTAACTTCTCCTAAAAATTCAATTGTTGTGTGCAACTTATAGAAATTCGTCCATTTTACATGTAAATTCTTCCATCTTTTTTCATAAGATAGCAATTCCCTTTTAATCTCATCTGGCAGACCAATTGTTATAAAAATTCGTTTTTTCATAATTTTATTATAACAGCTTGCTTTTAATTTGACAAAAAATGCGAGATTGGTAAGATCGCCACATAAGGAGGATTGTTAGAAAATAACAATGTTCTTTTAAATTTGTAAAAACAAAATAAAGGAGCTGATAGATAATGGGAAAAACAAAAGATATAATAGATACCGAGTCTTGTATTGTTCGCTTGGTCAACAAACCCATCATCACCGCTGGTGATGGAGAAAAGAAAGAACAGATAGTTGGTAAAGATGTCTTGGCAACAACGACTACTTTGAATATCTTTCGTTTATTAGAAAAGTGCGGTGTTGAAACACATTTCTTGAAACAAGATTCTCCAAGTTCTTTTTTGGCAATAAAATGTCAGATGATACCTATAGAGGTTGTTATAAGAAGAAAAATTGGAGAAAAGAGCAGCTTTCTAAAACGCTATCCAAAAGTCCAACCAGGAACAATATTAGAAGATCTTGAAGTGGAATTCTTCTTAAAAGATGACAAACGGCATGATCCTATTATCGTTTTTAACGAAAATGGATGGGTCTGGATTATACATGATCCTAAAAAACCGATTTCATTAATGGAAGAATCTTTCTTGGGTGAGATCGATCGTCTATGTCTTCCATTTGAGATTGAAAAGATGGAAGAGACAGCTAAGCTAGTTTTTTCTATATTGGAGCAAGCATTATTGATCTTGGATATTACTTTGGAAGATTTGAAAATAGAATTTGGCCATATCCAAATGAGCACTTCCCAAGGAGAGATCATTCTCGCTGATGTTATTGACAACGACAGCTGGAGAATCACAAAAGACGGACAAGATATAAGTAAACAGGGATTCAGGGATGGCGATGATCTAAAAACAGTAGAGAATGTCTACAAAATTGTCGCAGAGTTAAGTAAGCAGTTACCAGAACTGGCAAGTAAAATAAAAATAGAATAACAAATTTGTAATTTATGCGTCTTAAAAATTTAATTTTTTGAGACGTTTTTTTTCTTGCGGTAAAAAAGGAAAGTGGTAAACTAGAAGTATACATTCATTATTTAACAGTAAAATAGTATAATTCTTAACAATTTAGCAATACAACAATATAACAATTTAATAAGATGAAAGAATCATATTTATATAAAAAGCTTGAGAATAACAAGGTTCAGTGCGACACCTGTTCGCAAAGATGTATTATTGCGCCTGAAAAATTTGGCATTTGCAGTGTTAGAAAAAATATCAATGGAAAATTATATGCTCTTAATTACAAAAAATTAATTTCAGAAAGCATAGATCCAATTGAAAAGAAACCGCTATTTCATTTTTTACCAGGAACTCATTCGTTATCAATCGCCACTATTGGATGTAATTTTCGTTGTGACAATTGTCAAAACTGGCAAATCTCCCAATTAGTAAAAACTGATAAAAGTATGCTTGAAGTTGGACAAAATATGTCTCCTGAAGAAATAGTCAATGACGCAATAAAAAACAAATGTCAAAGTATAGCCTATACATATACTGAACCGACCATATTTTTAGAATACGCGCTTGACACAATGAAACTAGCAAAGAAAAAAGGAATAAAAAATATATGGATAACGAACGGCTTTATGAGTAATGAAACTTTAAATCTGATTGCGCCGTATCTTGACGCGACAAATGTAGACCTGAAATCTTTTGATGATAAATTTTATAAAACATATTGTGGAGCAAAAGTTGATATAGTTCTAGAAAATCTAAAGAGGATTAAAAAACTTGAAGTTTGGAATGAAATTACAACACTTTTAATCCCAACTTTGAGCGATAATGAAAAAATGCTTGAACATATCGCAAAATTTATTTTTAATGAATTGGGTAGTGAGACGCCTTGGCATATAACCGCATTTTCTGGCGCGCTTTCTTGGAAAATGCAAAATATATCTGATACTTCTATTGAAAAAATTGATAAAGCCTATAATATAGGCAAAAGAGTTGGACTCAAATATATTTACACTGGAAACATTCCAGGAAATTCTAAAGAAAATACATATTGTCCAAAATGTAATGAACTTGCCATAGAAAGAATTGGACTTTATATCAAACGATTTGATAAAGATGGAAAATGCGCAAAGTGCGGGGGAAATTTAGATATATACTAATTTGCTTTAATAACTCCGCTTTTATAAATTCAAAAAATTATACGAAAAGTATTATTTATTGAGATAAACTGGATTCCCGTCTTCACGGGAATGACAAAAATAATGGAACTATTAAAACAAGTTAGTATAATTTGAATAATGAATAATGAATCAAGAATTATAAGTTTATTATTCGTAATTCCTAATTCTTAATTATTAAATTTAAATATATGCTAAAATTCGCATCAATCTGTCCCCATCCCCCACTTTTAATTCCTTCAATCGGAAAAAATTATTTTACGCAAATCAAATCAACCGTACACGCTATGAATGAACTGGGAAATCAGATTAGAAAGAAAAATATTGATACTATTATTATTATATCCCCACACGGCCCTGTTCAAATGGATGCTATGTCTATAAATAGTACAAAGTATTTACAAGGAAATTTTTCACAATTTGACGATAATACTTCAATGAAAATTGAGAATGATATTAATTTGGGAACAAGTATAAAAAGACTTGCAGACTTAAAAGGCATACCGACCGAGCTTATCGGTAATGATACTCCTCTTGACCACGGAGCAATGGTTCCTTTGTTTTTTCTTAGAAAATATATGCCTAAAGTAAAAATTGTTTCAATAACTTTTTCCTGTCTTGATTATAAAAATCATTTTGAATTTGGCGAAGTTATTTATGAAATCGCGGAAAGCACAGAAAGAAAAATAGCTTTAGTCGCCAGCGGTGATCTTTCTCATCGCTTAACTCCTGACGCGCCTGTCAAATATTCTCCAGAAGGAAAAAAATTTGACAAACTTTTAATTAATTTACTAAAAAATAATAAAGTTGACGAGATATTAAGTTTAGATTCAGATTTTGTTGAAAAAGCAGGAGAATGCGGACTACGATCAATTATAATTCTACTAGGCGCGTTATCAAGTCTAGATTACTCTTTTGAAAAATTAAGCTATGAAGGACCATTCGGAGTTGGATATTTAGTAGGAAAATTCGAATTTTAATATTTTAGAAATAATAATCTACAACAAAAAGAGCCAACTATGAATTGGTTCTTGTTTTTATTTAGGTGCTTTCCCCTCTAGAGATGGGCAAGGGGTGTGTAACAAGCTTTTTAACACACCCCCGAGGGGAATTATAAGAAAATCAGCAGACACTATTTAAACAATTAAAAATGAATACCGAATATTAATCTACCTTACCCATTTTCCCCAATAAAAAATCTTTCTCTCCTTTCAAAACAGCAAGCGCCCACTCTTTTTTTTGTGGAATAAAAATTATCTTAATAATTTGTTTTAAAAACAAAAAAATACAATATGGACATAGAACAATTTTACTTAACAACGAACCAGTTCGTTTTGCCATAACAAGACCGTTTCTAGAATGGTAATAAACATAACTTGAAGAACCAGGTTTTATTGATCTTGAAATCTTGTGATATATTTTAGATTTTGGAACATAGACAATTTTATAACCAGCATTTTTTGCCCTTAATGAAAAATCTGTATCTTCGTAATATAAAAAATAGTCTTCTGCTAAAACGCCTATCTTTTCAATAACTTCCCGCTTTATCAACAAACAACATCCAGTCAAATAGTCCATTTCCTCTGCTTTGTCATATTGTCTATTATCAATTTGATCAAGACCAATATGTGTTCCTTTATTTTTAAGCCAGTTAACTTTTCCACCAGCAAACCAGATTCTATTCGGTTCACTATGAAAATATATTTTTGACCCCAAAACACCAATTTTTTCGTCTGACTCTCCCTTTTTAACAAGTTCACTTAAAAAATCTTTTTCAACTGTTGTATCGTTATTTATAAGCAAAACATAATGAGCTCCATTACTAATCGCATATTTTATTCCAACATTATTTCCACCAGAAAAACCAAGATTTTTTTTATTTTCAATTATTTTTATATTAGAAAATTGTTTTTTTATTTCAAATACAGAATCATCTTCCGAACCATTATCAACAACAATAATCTTGTAATTGCTATAATTTATTTTCTCAAGAGATTTTAAACATTCCAGAGTATCTTCTTTACCATTCCAGTTTAAAACAATGATATAGACTTCTTTTTGCATAAATATAATAAATTATTTCTAACAATAGCTTAGACCAAAGACAAGATCTAAGTTAAAATTTTGTCTAGTACAACAATTATTGAATACGAGGCAAGTATTAACATTAATCCTAAAATAGTCCACGTTATCATCTTTCTCGCTGTTTCTATTTTTTGTTCATTTCCAGAAGAAGTTACATAAAGAACTCCTCCCGCAACAAGCATAAGGAGGGCTAATGCCCCAGCAACCGACAAAATCCATAATAGAAAATTCTCCACTAACTCAGAAAAATCATTTGTTTTTATGGGGTTATGAACTTCAACAACAAGGGGAGCGGCGGCCATGACACTGCTTACCCCAAGAACAAGTGAAGAAACAAAGACATTGGTAGACACTAATATCTTTTTTATAGAATTTTTCATATTTTTTATATTAATTTTTAATAATACTTCTCAACTTCAACTCCGAGATAATAATGCTTGATAATTTCTTGCCAAGTATTTCCATTAACTGCCATTTGATAAGCACCAACTGTGCTCATTCCAACGCCATGGCTTTCGGAGATTTTTCCAGAGTCATGCTCTGTATTATCCGGATCATTCATTCCACCGCTCAAATAAAAATAACCATCGCCGCAATAACCCCAAATATCACATCCACTTTTTGTTATTCCTCCTGAATCCGAAGAATATGCCGCAACAATTGTTTTGTCGTTATAGTTAATTATATAACCCACGGTTGATTTGTTTGCCTCTGTAATTTTTGACGCTCTCATTTCAAAATTATATCCTTTATAAACTTGATCGTTGCTATTATTTTTTAAATGAAACAATTCACCAGTATGCTTCCCTTCTTTTTCAATATAATACATTGCATAAGTTCGCGCAATTGCTCCAGACACTTTTAGATATTCTTCTGGACTATCATTTAAAGATTCAGCTATTCCATTAACATAATCTTCTAATAATAACTCATTTACTATCCATAATTTTTTTGAAACTTCTGAATATCTAACTTCAATATTTCCTCTAAATCTATTATCATTCCCCTTAAACTCATCTTCTATATTCTTGTCCCAACCTGAATCGTGCTTATCCTCATATGACAACACCTGCATAATAACATTGCTTGATGATGGAATAAACTTAATATAAGAACCAGTTTTAAAATATTGAATTGTTGTTTGCGCTCCGCTTGATTTATTCTCTGTTTTATTTATCGTACCATCTGAATTATGATAGTTTACAGAATAATCTCCATTTGCTGTAATAATAATATTTTCAGTATCATCTTCCACTGCGTAAATAGCAACCCTCATTTTCGGCTCATTAGTTTCGTTAGCACTATCTTCATTATTAACTTCATCTTCTTGACTGGAACTGTCTTGTCCATTCTCATCGCTGTTTTCATCTAAATTATTGTCTAAATTATTATTATCTCCCCCTGCAACTTCTTCGCCTTCCGAAGATGATTCATTAACGCTTGGCACATTTTCTTTTATTTCAGGTATTACTGAAACCGTATATAATTTCATCTCATCTTTTGAAATTTCAATTATATTTGACCATTTATATCCTGCCCTTAAAAATTCCTCAGCAGTTTTTATCCACTCGCCTTGACCGCTTTTAACAACATAAATTTGGTCAGCGCCAATCTGCTTTAACAAAGTCCCCTCGGGATATTTTAAATTCCCGCCATTAGGATATGCCAAAAATTCTTCTCTACCCAATTCAATTACATCTGACCATTTACTATTAGTAGCCTCAAAAAGGGTAAGCGAGGTAAATTCCTTTCTTTCTCCATTTTCAATTCTATAAACCGTTGGATAGCCTTTTCTTTTAATTAACGCTCCATTGGGATAAGTTAAAAGTTTTCCACTTTGATATTCTTTCATCTCACTTGGATTAATTGAGATTATATTGCTCCATTTATATCCTAACTTCTCAAACAAAATAGCCGAAGTTACCATTCTCTTCTTGCCAGATTCTAAAAGATAAACAGTGGAATTATCTGTAGATTTTATCAATAATCCATCTGGATACAACACTCTTCCATCAAAAGAATAATTATCTATTTCTTTTTTTGTAATGCTTATGATGTTTTTCCACTCATATCCAGCTTTTTCAAAGAGTTGCGCGGAAGTAAACTCTTTTCGCTTGCCACTTTTAACAAGATAAATTGCTGGAAAATTTTCTGCTTTTAGCAAAGTATTGTCTGGATATTTAGCTATCTCTCCTTCTGGAAAATGATTAAATTCGTCTGTAGTTACAAAAATAACATTTTCCGCCTTAAACCCAAGAATATTCATTAGATTGTTTGAAAAAATCTTTCTTCTTAGTTTATCTTTAATAAGATATAGTTCGTTTTTACCCGTCTCCCTAATTAATGTTCCATCTGGAAAAACCATATCAAGATCTTCAAGATAAAAACTAAGATAAGCATCTTCCTCTATATTTTCCCATCTATAATTTAAATACTCAAAAAGTTGCGCCGAAGTAAACCTTCTTTTCTTTCCACTTTCTATTAAAAATACATTTCCGTTTTTATCTTTTAATAATTTTCCGTCAGGAGCATATTTAATGATTTTTCCATTTTCATATATTTTTAAATCACTTGCAAAAACTTTTTTTATATCACTTACCGAAAAACTCATTTTTATAAATTCTTCACCAGTCATTTCCATTGCTCTTTTTAGCCCGTTTTCCAAATAGTAAACTTTTGCCGTATTAAATTCCTGAAGAAGGCTCCCGTCTGGATAAATAATAATATTTTTATATTTATACGCGTCAAGCTGTGATTTTGAAATTGGTTTTGTGGTCCTGCCCTGATAAGCGCTCGGTAATTCATTCTTTGAACTAAATTTTGTTTTATATCCATCTTCAATAATATAAACGGCTTTGTCTCCGCCTACTTGATAAACATATTTATCAAATTCTTTTTTTATAACACTCGCATTACTTTGAATAGTTCCAAATTGTTTATAAATCTCGTCTCCTGGACAAACTGTAGGAGCTAAGTCTCTGTGACCAGATATTCCAGAAATATTTTTTCCATTAAAATCACTAGTTTTATTTAAATCAATACTATTATTTGACGCTAGCCAGCCAATTAAATTTTCTAATGATTTTTTAATAGCAAAAGTTACTGGATGCGATTTAACTTCTTTATTTTCACCGTTTACATAATCCTGATATCTTCCAAGGACTGAAATTCCAATACTCCCAGTATTATATCCAGTGGCATGTCCCGCCACGATTCCATTACCGCCAAACCTTCCTTCGTATATATTTCCATTAGGATCAATTAAATAATTATATCCGATATCTCCAAAACCTGTACACTTATCACCATTATCGTACCAAGTTCTCTTGCCACTGTGATAGATATAAATATTATTAACCATATCTTTATATTCTCCACTTCCATCCGTATCAGAAATTAAATTTGAACTTGCCGTATGATGAATAACAAACTTTTCAACCTTTGCATACTTTGTCGGCCAAGTCATCTTGGATTCGTCTGCTCCCCATTCTGCCCTAGAAATAATTTTAGGAATATTCGGACCCGCTCCTTGCGCATAAGAAAAAGGCGCAATAAATACGCCAACCAATGACTGTAGAACTATAATTTTTGATAAAATATGTTTTTTCCTTTTCATAAACATAATTATAGCAAATTTTCTTTGTTCGGTCTATTTTCTTTATACAAAAACATGTTTTTTGCATAACCATCAATTCCCCATTTGCCCTGATAATTCTTTAAACTCTTTATCTTTCTCAACTACCTGCTCATCTACTCGCAAAGCCATTTGATTAATTCCCATCAATTTAATACTATCTAATCGTCTCACTCTTGATAACGCTACATACCCCATTCCACATTCAAATGATTTACTTAAATCTATCTCAGCAGCATCTAAACTCATTCCTTGGCTTTTGTGTACCGTAATTGCCCAAGCTAAACGCAATGGAATTTGGCTAATACTAGCAACAATCCTCCCTTTTTGTTCAACTTCCCAACTTGCCAAGGTCGCTACAATTTCTTCCCCAGATTTTGTCCTAACTATCGGCAAACTATCCACATTAAAACCAATAATCTCTCCTAATGTTCCATTAACATAACCTTTTCTAAAATTATTCTTAACGAACATAACGATAGCTCCTATTTTTAGTTTTAATTCTTCAGGAGCAAGACAGTTCTTTTTCAAAAAAGTAACCACTTTTTCAGGTCCGTTTGAATCCATATAAAAAATCTCCTCTTCCTTTCGTATCTTTGAAAGCTCAAAATCGTTAATGGTATCAACATTTAAATTATGCGTATAAAGTTTAGTTGGATTAATTGAACAATTGATTTTTTTATTTAATCTTATTTTCAATTTGTTAAAAATATCCATACCAGCATCATTTCCTCTGATGCTATCTAGAATATCTATAAATTCAAGATCGTTTTGCTGACGATGCTTTTTATCAAGATAGCAAACCCTAATATCTGCTTGCTTCCACACCAACGAATCGTAAGCAAACTCTACTCCTTTTACTCTTCCTCTGTTAACTGGCGGAAGCTGAAAAAAATCCCCACACATTATAATTTGCAAACCTCCGAAAGGAAAAAATGGCTCCTTTGCAGCTCTACAAATTTGATCCAACAAATCAAGACGAGCCGCGTCTAGCATTGAAATTTCATCAATAATTAAAATTTTAGTCTCCTTAATTTTCTTGCGCAATTCTTCTTTATTGAGTAAACTCTTAATCTGCTTATCATTTAGCTTGCTCTCAATTCCCATTCCAGACCATGAATGAATAGTAATTCCATCCAAATGCGTCGCAGCAATACCAGTTGAAGCTGTTACACTAACCTTAATATTTTCTTTCTTTAAATATTCAATAAATTCATTTAACAAAAAAGTCTTTCCCGTCCCAGCCGAACCAGTAAGAAATATATTCTGTCCCGACTTAAGAATTTTCAAAGCTTGAGCTTGATTCATAATTGTAAATAATTTATTACTAATAAATTTACTCCTCCCCTGATAAGGGGAGGTCGGGAGGGGTTTGCAGTATCGTATGATTATAATTTACAGCATAAGTTCTTTCCCACACCATTATTATATCAGCTGAACAAATTGTGTAAAATAAATAAGATAGCAATGGTAAAACCACAAAATCTAAAAGACTGAACCTTTATACAGAGTTCAGTCTTTTTATTACTACTTTTAAAGTAAAATTTATACGGTATCGTCATCATCTGCAACAATGTCATATCCTTCTGTTGTCACCTCTAAATCAGCTATTTCGGTTGGATCAGTTACTTCAATGATGTCATCCTCGCTATAACCTGCTCCAGTTAAATCGTCTCCAGATCTAACCCAGCGTTTTTCTCCTTTATCCATTACATACACACTTCCTGCAGTTCTTACTAAGGCTCCGTCAGGATATTTTAATGTTTCGCCAAGTTGAAACTTTTTCATCTGAGCATTATCAACAACAAGAACTTTATTCCAATTTAGTCGGCGCGCGTTGAAAATATTTAAGGAAGAATTTGATAAAACAATTTTATCATTTCTCTCAAAGCGTAATGGTTTAACAAGCTTTATTTTCCCGCCACCATTAATCTGAAAACTTCCAGACGCATTATGCCAAGTGATATTACCGATAGTCTTCCTAAAAGAGCTATTCGCAATTACCGCATTAACATCAGAACTAGTACCAATACTACTAACTTCTAATTCACCAGCTTCTTCACTTCTAATAGCATAATCTGCCCTAGTAGTTCTTCCCCAAAGAACTTTTAAGAAATATTTTGGATCTTTAATCGGATATACATTTACAACAATTTCATTCCCGTCACCAACATCTTCAATGTATGGTTCACTTAAATTATAAAGATCTTCAGCAGACATTTCAATATTCCCCTCAGCTGTCGTAATTGTTACAAGATCACTCGCTGGCGAAGAAACAAGAACCTTTACTCCGTCCCAATGTCCATAAATTAACGAGTTCCAAGAAACAGGATCTTTTCGCTTGGTAATTTTATCAGCAACATAGCTTTCACTAACTTCACAAGCAAGAACTTCACTATCATCAGTATTATGTCTTTCAAAAAGCAATGTTCTTTCCAAGCTAACTCTAGCGCTTGATGAAACACTTACAGAACCATCAAAAGTTTTAGCAGTGATTTGAGTAGCTTCTTGATCCCCAATTACATTTCCCCAACGAACATTTACTATAAAATGAAGCATTTTGTTTGTTGGAGAAGTTTCAGTACCATCTGAGGTCGTTGCTTTCAAATCTGTTACTGGAACAATACTAACAACAAAAAACAAAAACCATTATACCACTTAATAATTTTTTCATTTTTTTACTTTAAACATATATTTTTTTACTTTTTTAATTAATAATTAATAATTTCGACCTTTGAGACGCGCAACAATAATTTTGCCCGCTTTATTTTTTTATATTTAAAAATCATCATCACTATCCGTAGGAACGAGGCACTGCCTCGTCTCTACTTTTACATAGAACAACATTACGGAATGCCACCACGGATCAGAATAACATCTACGCATTTTGATAACTATAAAACCCTAAGAAACTAATTATACTTCTCCGACATCTTTTCCTTTGCAAAATGGACAAATATAAATATTGATTTCATTATTTTCTTTTTCTTTTTTTACTAAACCAATCATTTTTGATTTTACTTTTTTTGCAAAAGTTTGACTGGCAAAATAGTAAAATGCTTCATGTTCACTAATAGGCATTCCTTCTCTTGGACATTCTGGATTTTTGCATTGAAGAGCTTCTACTTTATATCTTCCAGACTGTTTCTCTCCAGAAGGAGGATTAAAATCATCCCAATCTTTATATGACTTAAAATGATTTTTAAAAAGCTCTCTTTTATACCAAATTTTATGCCGTTTCATAAAGATAGATTTAAGAAACTAAAAAGTTAATTGAACCCATAGTAAATAATAGTAATTTTTCCGCTCATCATAATAAAAGTATACCAAATTAGTATACTTTTATCAAACTTTTTATTATTTGAATCAAAAATAAATTAAGAAATAGATATCGCTCAAAGAATGGGAGCAGAGTTAGTAATGTGTTGGTCACCAGAAATTGAAATGAACAGCTTCTGAATACTAGAAGCTCTTAATTTTATGGAAGAGAGAAATCTTCATAAAGTTGATTTCTTAAGAAAAAACTAGGTATTAATCTTGACAAACATTTTATTTTGTGCTTAAATAGGCTATCATTGTTCTTTAACATATCGGTAATCTTTGATAGGTATTGATCTATGTTTGGTTATCTTGCATGATATTTAACCTATACTAATCTTAGTTATAGAGTTGATTATCTCAAGTATAACATAAACATAGATGTTCTGCCTATCAAAGCAGTAAACCAAGACAAAGGAGAGTTATCATGACAAAACCAGTAGCAGTAGTGAACGAAGTAAATATTTATTCGAACAAGAAAGTGGTCAGAGTTGTCGACTCGCGAATCACTTTTTCCGACGGAAGCTATGCCGATGTTAATTCCGGTGAAGTGGTGAACATGGATAAGGGGTATATCACAATTGGTAAACCGCCCAAAGACACCAGCTCCAACGTGCAAAAGACGGTTGAAAAGAAATTTTACGCCAACGTCCTTGAAGTAAGAGATTTGGTCGCAACCATTTCCATTCAGCCCTATTCAGGAGATAAGATTCTGGTATATGCCAAGGGCGCCGAAAGTTCTCTGGATAACCTTGTTATCCGCGAAGAACATGGAACGGTTGTCGTTTCCAAAAAAGACAACGGTGATGGTGGTAGAATTACCATGGTTTCGGGCGGTGGCAATTCAATTGTAATCGGCGGTGGACGCGGTGTATCAATCGTGAACGGACAAGTGATTTCCAATGGTAAAACGATTATAAAAATCGGTGGCAATTTAGCAGATACTTCCGTTAACATCAAGGTGCCAGAAGGAACAAGCATGGGAATATTTGGAATCGAGGGCGACGTTGTTATCGGTGATGTAAAAGGCCAGCTTCGCGCCAAAGTCAACGGATGCGGAAATATCAAGGCCGGAGCAGTTACTAAAGTTTCAGCCAAAGTGTCCGGTACTGGCAGTATCCAAATTTCATCCATCAAAGGAGATGCATCACTGAAAGTCAGCGGTTCCGGAGGAATTACTGTTAACAGCGGAAAAATCGATGAGCTGGACACCAAAGTCAGCGGGACCGGAAACATCAATATTTATGCCACAGCTCAGAACGCAGACTTGGATGTCTCCGGCGTTGGCAGTATCAATGTTTCCCGTGTCGTGAATCGTCCATACAAAAGTATCTCTGGTATAGGAAGTATTAACATCGGAAATTGGTAAAATTGGCAGAACAACTAACCCAAACGGCGATGAGTGAATAGCTTGTCACCGTTTTTTTTGCACTAAAAAAATAAAATTGCGCACAAAATTTCTTTAAATTCTTCCTTATTAACCATTTGAGAGTTTAAAGAAATTATAATTGAATATATACAAATTATAGAACTTAAAAAGCTTAGCTTTTTTTAGTTACTTCAATAATATCATCTGTGCTATAGCCTACTCCCGTTAAACTGAGCTAATTATACTTCTCCGACATCTTTTCCTGAACCGCATACTCTTTGTTATATGATGTAATTTGCGATATTAGCCACCAAATATAGCTATAACAGCTACAAGACCACCAAATATAATTGTCAATACTAGGAATATAAGTACAAGAAAAATCTGTGCCATTATTCCATAACCCATTACGGCAAATGCTCTTTTTACAAAGCTATCTGAAATGAAACTCCCCGCCGCAAGCAGACGGGGTATCTTTGTTAGAATTATAAAGATACGCCCCAAGGGGCGGGGAATTATAAGAAAACTAGCAGACCATAATTAAAGCATTTTGTCATAATAGGAAACTAATTATAATAAAAGTATACCATTCTGGTATACTTTTATCAATATAAATTCTATTTTATTCTATTTTTTCTCGCTTTCTCCAATAATCTCATCCGCGACATTTTTAGGAACTTCTTGGTAATGATCAAATTCCATACTGTAATTTCCACGTCCCTGTGTCATTGACCTAATTTGCGTTGCGTAACCAAACATTGAAGAAAGTGGAACCAATGCATCAACAACTTTTGACTGTCCTCTCTCTCCCATATTTTCAATCTGTCCGCGCTTTGAGCTTAAATCACCGACAACATCACCCATAAACTGTTCTGGGATAATAGCTTCAACTTTCATAATTGGTTCAAGAATAACTGGTTTCGCTTGTTTGAAAGCTGCCTGAAAAGCAATTGAACCAGCAATTTTGAAAGCTGATTCCGATGAATCAACCTCATGATAAGAACCATCATATAAGATTGCTTTAACATCTATAACTGGATGACCAGAAATAATTCCTTTTGTTAAAACTTCTTCAATACCCTTTTGAGTCGGTTTTATATATTCTTGAGGGATTACTCCTCCTTTAATTTCATTAGCAAATTCAAAACCAACTCCTCTCTCAAGCGGTTCAATTCTAATCCAAACATGCCCATATTGTCCACGTCCTCCAGACTGCCTGATGTATTTGCCCTCAGCTTTAGCAGTGTCTTTTATCGTTTCTCGATAAGCGACTCTTGGTCTTCCAATATTTGCCTCAACCTTCATCTCACGCAACATTCTATCAATCAAAACTTCTAAATGAAGCTCTCCCATTCCAGAAAGAATAGTTTGTCCTGTTTCTTCATCAGTATGAACTCTAAAAGTCGGATCTTCGTCGGAAAGTTTTTTGAGAGCCAATCCCATTTTTTCCTGATCAGCTTTTGTCTTCGGTTCAACAGCAATAGAAATAACTGGTTCTGGAAAAGTAATTTTTTCTAATACAATCGGACTTTTCTCATCACACAAAGTATTACCAGTTGTAGTCTCTTTTAAACCAACAGTAGCCGCAATATCTCCCGCAAAAATTTCATCAACTTCTTCCCTGTGATTTGCGTGCATTCTTAAAATTCTTCCAATTCTTTCTTTCTTGCCTGTCGTTGAATTCAAAACATAAGAACCCGCTTTAAGAGACCCGGAATATACTCTGAAAAATGCTAATTGTCCGACAAAAGGATCGGTCGCAATTTTGAAAGCCAAAATTGAAAGAGGTTCATTATCATCCGCTTTTCTTTGGTCTTCTTTTTCAGTTTTTGGATCAATTCCTTTAATTGCCGGAATATCAATTGGAGAAGGAAGATATTTTATAATAGCGTCAAGAACAAGCTGCGCTCCTTTATTTTTTAAAGCCGTTCCCGTCATAACCGGAAAAATTTCATTAGCAATTGTAGCATTTCTTATTCCTTCCTCAAACTCTTCTTCCGTGATTTCTTCACTAGCCAAATACTTTTCCATAAGCTTATCATCATGCTCAACTATCTTTTCAACCATTTCAGCTCTCCAGTTTTCAACTTTTTCCTTCATTTCTTCAGGTATTTCTTTTTCAATTACATTCTCACCATGAGCTCCTTCAAAATAATACGCTTTTCTATTTATTAGATTAATAACTCCTTCAAAATTCTCTTCCTCTCCGATTGGAAGCTGAATTGCAACCGCGTTCTTGTTTAATCTCTCGATAATTGAACTAAAGCTTTTATAAAAATCAGCTCCTGTTCTGTCCATTTTATTTATAAAACAAACTCTCGGAACATTATACTTATCAGCCTGATTCCAAACTGTCTCGCTTTGAGATTCAACTCCAGCCACTCCGTCAAAAACAACGACTCCTCCGTCAAGAACTCTCAAGCTTCTTTCAACTTCCACAGTAAAATCAACATGTCCCGGAGTATCTATAATATTTATTTGATAATCTTTCCAAAAACAAGTTGTCGCGGCGGATGTAATAGTTATTCCTCTTTCCTGTTCCTGTTCCATCCAGTCCATAGTCGCTTCTCCGTTATGAGTTTCTCCAATTTTATGGCTAATTCCAGTATAAAACAAAATTCGCTCGGTTACTGTTGTTTTTCCAGCGTCTATGTGCGCAATAATTCCGATATTGCGAAATTTATCAATTGAGTGTTGTCTGGGCATAAGTTTTATCAAGTTAAAAGTTAGAAAGTTTGTAAAGTTGAAAGTTACTAAAGTTATATTCCTTCGCTTTTCGAATTCCGATTTTGTAGATTTTAAAAAGATTACTTTTTCATTTAGAATCAAATGAAACTTCACAAAAAGCTACGGAGTATTATACGAAATTATTTTAGCAAAGGAATATATAAGACTTCTTTAAATATAACTATCATCTATAATAACAATATCCTATCATAAATTGCCTTTATGTCAATAGAATAAAAAGACTGTTACTAAATACAACAGTCTAAAATTTAAAAATTCTGTAAAACAATAAATAAACTATTATTTCTTTGTCTTATTTTTCATTTTACAAGACCTATTTTTCTTGTCAGCAGCAACCCTAAAAACACTCGGTGTCCTAAAACCAGTTTTCCCTTTCGCACATTTTCGAGATGAGTGTTTTTTTATAATTTTATTTATAATAATTTGACTGCTCTTTTTTATTTGAATCATTTAAAAGAACTGCTTACAATTTATCATTCGTAATTCTTAATTCCCGATTCATAATTCTTAAAAATTAATCCGCAAAATTCTGGACGAAAATAATTCCATATTCTCCGCCATCAATCACGCCAATTCCAACTCTATGAAAAAGAGGATGAAGAATATTTTTTTTATGTCCCGAGCTATTCATAAGCCCTTGGTGCGCGGAAGACAAATCCTTAGAAAGAGCAAGATTTTCTCCCGAAAAATTAAATTCAACACCACCTTCTTTCATACGATCAAATGGACTTCTCTCTTCAATATCTATATGTGAAAAATAACCGTTATAAAACATATTTTTCCCGTGCTTTCTAGCAGTTGCTTTTGCTTTTTCATCAACAACAAGAGCTTCACGCCCAATTAAAGCTCTTTCTTTGTTGATTAATTCTAACATATCATCTTCTAATTTTTCATTAACTTTAAGATCAGAGACTGTAAAACCAAGATCTATTCTCTCTACATCTCCAGTTTCTACTGTTAAAAAATCAAGTTTATCCATCGTCGTACTAAGCACGTCTCCAAAAATATTATGCAAACCGTTATTTATTTTTATTGGGTCTTTCACAATAAAATTACCTACCGTTGAAAAATTAAATTCGTTTTTTAAAAAGTGTGGAAGAGAAAACGCAAGAGTTATAGACATTAATAAAAAAACAACAATTGCGCTATAGACAAATGAAGCAAATCCACTAGCGATTCTTCTTTTTACTGATTTGTCAATTATGAATAATGAGTCTGGCAATACCTCGCGAGAAACCACTAGAAATACAAATTTAACAATAAACATATTAAGAAAGAACCCCATAATATTGGCATATGCCATTTCTATTGCAAAGTTTTTAGAAAAAAGAAAAGCTGTAAAAGAATAAGTAAAAAAAGCAATAATTAGGGAGAATAAAAAGCTTACCAAATTGACTAAAATAGAATAAAATCCTCTTTTAATCCCATCAGCAAAATGAAAAATTAAAAAAAATAATATTATAAGATCTATCCAATTACCGAACATAGAATCATTTTAACATATTAATATTTTAACATTTTAACAAAAATCTAGGAATGTAATATTATTATTTACTTATACCTGAATCTATCAACAACAGCATAAGCAATATTATCAGAATGATCACCAATTCTTTCTAAATTCATTAAGATCTCAGTGAAATATTTTCCTTTCTCTAAAGAACATATTCCCTTGTTCATTCTTTCTAGATGATTATCGTGAGACTTCTTAACTATTTCATCAACTTTATTTTCATGTTTTATAATTTCATGAGCGAGTTTCAAATTGTCTTCTTCCAGTGATTTTACAACAAGATTTTGCATAATTCTTAACTTGCCAAATATTGCAATAAGCTCCCGATTTGATTTTTCAGAAAATTCTATTTTGTCTTCCTTAACATCAACGAACAACTCAGAAACAGTTAAAATATGATCAGAAAGATGCTCTAGATCGGTCGCAATATGCATTAAACTATAAAGCTTCAATAAATCTTTTTTACTTAGATTCTGCTGTGAAATTTGAGCCAAATACTCTGAAACCTTTCCAACCATTTCGTCTATGTCTTCTTCGTATCTCTGAATTTCTTTAAGTAGCTCAGTCTTATTTTCAAAAAATATCAACCTAGATGTTTCCAACGCTGCGCTCGCCTCTTTTGCCATATCTACAACAGCGCGATTAGCCTGACTAAGAGCAACTGAAGGAGTATAAAGCAATTTTCTACTTAAATAGGAAAGTTTAGATTTATCAGTTTTAACATTCGGAATATATTTTTTTATCAATTTTGTTATCAAAGGCATAAACGGTAATAAAACAAAAGCAGCTATAATATTATACAAAGTATGTCCATTTGCTATTTGCCTTCCAATGTCATCTGAAGTAATACTCGTTAGATAACTAAAATGTTTAAAAAATAACAAAAATAAAATAATTCCGAATAAATTAAACAGCAAATGGACAAGAGCAATATTAGTTAAAAAACCTTTCCTCTTAAAACCTATATAAACAATTTTTAAACTTGAACCAAGATTCACGCCCAAAATCATAAAAAGGGCTGTATTAAGATCTATAACTTGCGCCGCTCCAAACGCAACAACAAGAACAGAAGCCGCGCTGCTGCTTTGCAATAGTAGCGTCAAAAAAGCTAAAATAAATATATAAAAAATCTTAGCAGAGCTAAATTGATTAACAAATTCAACAGCTGCTTGATCGCAAGAAATAGAATGCGCTCCATTGAAAATAAAATACATTCCTAAAAACAAAAAACTGAACCCAATAATAGCTTCCCCAATGTTCTTTTTTATCTTGCGAACTGAAAAAATATGAATAAAAACCCCAACCGTTAGGATGGGTAAAACGTATATTCCAATTTGAAAAGATGCTAATTGAGTTGTAATTGTACTGCCAATGTTAGCTCCAAGCATAGCTGGAATAGCGCCACTGTAGCCGAGAAGTCCCGCGCTCATAAATCCAATCAGCATTGTAACCGTAGTACCGCTACTTTGAATGATAGAAGTCATTCCTGTACCGATTACTAGCCCTTTCACTGGATTATTATCTGCTTTTCTAAGAACTTTTTCTAACCTAAACCCCATAATTTTTTGCAGATTGACACCCAAAAGATGAATTCCATAAAGAAGAATAGCAAGCCCTCCTATTATTTCAAATATTACTGTTATTTCAACCATAAAAATTAATTAAATTGTTACATTGCTAAATTGTTATATTGTTACACATATACAGCGATATAATTTCATTTTAATACTTTTATATTTTATGTAAAGTGCATAAATTAAATTTTATTTTATTCGTTTTATAATCTATGCATTTTTTATTGAAGTACATTACATAAATTAGACATCCTGTTTAGAGTTGTGGAACCTAAATGCAGGATTTTTTTAAATCTCTTTTCATAAAGTTTGAAATCACAAAAGGCTCCACAGCCCTTCGGGACTATGGAGCCAACGGAGTATTCTATTTGTGATGCGAGCAAAACAAGTGTGCTTGCTCTTGCTCTTGACAAATTTTCTCAGTGTGCTACAGTACTCAGTGAGGTCGAAAAAAGAAGATTGACCTCATAAGGAACTACAAAAAAGGTCTGGAATACGGACTAAGGAGGATAAGGAGAAGAAGATGGCTTAACCAGCTTTCAAAAAGAAAATTAAGAGCTAGTAATGTTCGAAGGCGGTTTAAATCGGCGAATACATTAAAGCGGATACAGATCAAGGAGGAAAAAAGATGTTTTAAATGCCCTTGCAAGGGCAAGATTACCAGCTATTATTGCTGGAAATCTATATTTTGAAATTTTAAAACGAAAGGCTCGTTCGATCTTGAGGTGGAGCTTAATTTGGTCAAAAATTGACTAGGTTAAGAAATCGCCCAACGAAGCTTCGAGCCACTCCGAAAAAAGGCTCCACAGCCCTTCGGGACTATGGAGCCAACGGAGTATTCTATTTGTGATGCGAGCAAAACAAGTGTGCTTGCTCTTGCTCTTGACAAATTTTCTCAGTGTGCTACAGTACTCGGTGAGGTCGAAAAAAGAAGATTGACCTCATAAGGAACTACAAAAAAGGTCTGGAATACGGACCAAGGAGGATAAGGAGAAGAAGATGGCTTAACCAGCTTTCAAAAAGAAAATTAAGAGCTAGTAATGTTCGAAGGCGGTTTAAATCGGCGAATACATTAAAGCGGATACAGATCAAGGAGGAAAAAAGATGTTTTAAATGCCCTTGCAAGGGCAAGATTACCAGCTATTATTGCTGGAAATCTATATTTTGAAATTTTAAAACGAAAGGCTCGTTCGATCTTGAGGTGGAGCTTAATTTGGTCAAAAATTGACTAGGTTAAGAAATCGCCCAACGAAGCTTCGAGCCACTCCGAAAAAAGAAATTTCCACTATCGTGATTACAGATAGTGAGAAATTAAACTCTGTAGGTAGCACATTAAGCTTTAAATGACTATATGTCAGCCTACCACTTAATCTTCTACGAACTGGCAATATAAGGCCTGTTTTTTGTTGTCTGAATATTATTTTTGAAGAATTTTGAATATTTATACTAACTTGCTTTAATAACTCCGCTTTTATAAATTCAAAAAATTATACGAAAAGTATTATTTATTGAGATAAACTGGATTCCCGTCTTCACGGGAATGACAAAAATAATGGAATTATTAAAGCAAGCTAGTATATATTCTACGGTGCTTTAGCGCACGGTTCGTGAGGTTTTAACCTCTCGGATTGTTTTTAATTTCGAGAGGTTAAAACCTCATAGACCCTCGGCTAAAGCCGGGTAGAATATAGTTATCAAATGCTATACCGACCCTCTAATTCTCTTCATCATTTCCAAATAAAAATATATATTATGAATGCTTGCTAACCGCAAAGCAAGCAACTCGCCAGAGACAAACAGATGTCTTAAATATGCGCGGGAATAATTTTGGCAAGTAAAACATCCGCAATTTTTATCAAGCGGCTTTTTGTCAAACTTAAATTTCTTGTTTGTAATATGTAATATTTCATAAAAATCTTTATTTTGCTTTTCTGTAATTTTTAACTTCTGACTTTTGCTCCCCGATGCCTCTCGAGGATATGCTTTAAACTTATATAGCGTTCCATGTCGCGCGTTTCTTGTTGGAATAACGCAATCAAACATATCAATTCCCCTTGCCACAGCCCCAACAATTTCTTCTGGTTTTCCTACTCCCATTAAATATCTAGGTTTATCTTCTGGTAAAAATGGAACTGTCCAATCAACGGCCTGAAACATTTTTTCACTCGGCTCCCCTACCGAGACCCCGCCAATTGCATAACCGTCAAAACCAATTTTTAACAATTGTTTAGCAGACTCCTCTCTCAAATCTTTATATGTTCCACCCTGAACTATTCCGAACAACAATGACTTTTTACTTTTAATTTTTAACTTTTTACTTTCAATTTTACATCTCTCCGCCCATCTCGTTGTCAATTCTAAAGATTTTTTAATATACTTTTTTGTAGCCGGGTATGGCGCGCATTCATCAAGAACCATTATAATATCACTTCCTAAATTCTGCTGAATCTCAATTGATCTTTCGGGAGTTAGCAAGTGAGAAGAACCATCAATATGAGATTTAAATTCCGCGCCATATTCTGTAATTTTTCTCATTTTCGCCAACGAAAAAACCTGATAACCTCCACTATCAGTTAGAATCGGTTGTTCCCAATTCATAAATTTATGAA
Source organism: Patescibacteria group bacterium (assembly GCA_034660995.1). Classification (GTDB taxonomy): domain Bacteria; phylum Patescibacteriota; class Minisyncoccia; order JAHIHE01; family JAGLIN01; genus JAYEKL01. The sequence goes on from JAYEKL010000118.1 coordinate 22,681, forward strand.
GACCGCCAAGTTTCTTTACTAACTTGTCAGATGGCCTTAAATAAAGATGATAAGTATTACCAAGAATAATCTGCGCGCCAATCTTTTTCATCTCTATGCTATCTAACGATTTTACACTTCCACAAGTCGCAATTGGCATAAAACACGGGGTCTTAATGATCCCGTGTTTTGTTTTTATTTCTCCCGCTCTAGCAGAAGAATTTTTTGATTTTTTGATTACCTTAAAGGACATAGAATCTAATTTATTTTATTCTTCGTTCTCTGCTTTCTCTATTACAATTCCCTCTTCCACTCCAATGCTGTCATCATCGGGAAGCTCGGTTGTCAGTTCACTTTCAAAAGTAATAATTTCTTTATTTACAAATTTATCATAACCAACAGCTTTTACTTCATCCATAATTTTTATAGTTTTCCCAATATCATTTTTTTCTGGTTTGATACCAATTTGAAACACAACCTCTTTAACAGGAGAATTAATTCCTGTATTAGCATCTAGACTTGGCAACTCCCAAATTACCTCTCTTGTTTTGGTATTATAAAAGAAATTTTCTTCTTTGATCTGATTTTCTCTTTCTTCGTTGCTATCTTCACTATTTTGATTGTTCTCCAAATCATTTTCGTTAGAAGATTTATCTTCTTCAACTTTTTCTTCCGGAGTGATTGCTCCGTTTGTTTGATCCCCTAATGACACTTTCCCATCTGATTTTATATAATTTCCCGTCCAAAAAACTCTCTCGGGTAAAATAGAAACAATCCGCACATCGCTCATATCATTAAAAATACTACTCAAATTCCAATGTATTAAATAGTTTGTTTCTTCATCTACTTCTGGAGGAATAAATCCTGTATTTTTTATTCTACCGTCATCGTTAAAATATCCTTTGGATCGAATAAATAAAGAAGCTTTAAACTTAACATCACTTTCATTTAAAGCAATTATCTTCTCAATATTAACAGAGTCAGAATTAAAATTAAAACTGCTTATTGTAACTTTATTATTAATTGTCAAATTTTTAGCTTTTAATTTTTCAACTTCAATATAATCCTTAGCCTTTACTTTAAACCTAACCTCCACATCTTCTCCTGGACCAAAAGACGCCAACTTAGGAACATTAAAAGCGCTCCATGTTATTTTGTTTAATTTTTTATCGTAAGACCCATTAATAATATCAAATGAATTAAAATCAATTTCTCCTTTAAGTTCGCTACTTACAACAAGACCTTTTATTGCTTCTTTACTTGTATTTTTAAGTTTTATTGTAAATTCCAATTCTTCTCCTTTGGTTATATGATATTCCTCCAGTCCATTAACAAGTTGCTTTATTGATATTGGAATTTCTTTTACCTCTATCGTAGAAATCTTACTAATGTATTCAAACATATCTGTATTATTTTCAGAAGCGCTTAAAGTAACTTTAATTTCTTTTTCTTTGCTCTTATCAGTAATAATATTTCCTTTAATAATAAGTTTGCCTTCCGATTTTGGAGCGACATTACTAATGTTCCAACTTAAGAGATTATCATTTTTTTCACTAGGTTCCAATTCAAGAGGCTCGTATTTAAACTCTTCCGGCAATAATACTGCCATACTCACCAACTTGAATTCTTTATCACTTATATTCTTATAATTGATTACATATTCAATTTCACCTCCGCTAATCACATCTTCTGGAGATTGAATAGACAACTCAAAGGGAACCGCTGCAATTTTTATTACTACTTTACTATATTCATTTGCCGATTCAAATTCATAATTAAAGTTTGCCGGAACATAAGAAATTTTTGAATTAAAAACATACTCTTCATCCAATTCTCCCGTAATCTTCCCAAACAGTTTTATATTTCCAGATTCCCCAGATGGGATATTTTCCAAATTCCAAGTAAGTACTGTTTCTTCTTTTTCGGTTTTCTGATCACTTGAAATAAATAGAAATTCGTTAGGAATAAAAAAATTAACCTTTACATCTTTCAAATCAACACCAGTATTATTCTCATATTTTACAGAAAAGCCAATCTCTTCTCCACTTACCACATTGCTTAAAACTTCAATACTAACTTTCACTTTCGTTTCATCAAAAGATTGCTTCCCTTTTAAACGCGCAAAATAAAACAACGCCGAAACGACTATTATCATTAACAATACAATTACTAAAATTGTTTTTTTGTTTTTTAAAATACTCTTTTCATTATTTTCTTCAGAACTAGAATTTTCTTCCTGTTTTAAGTCATCTTCATTTTCTTCAGACAAATAATTCTTTATGTTTTCATCTGTATGCTCATTTATTACACTTTTAGGCATATTTTTAGATTATATATAAAGATAAGCAAAATAACATATTAGGGTCTGCTGATCTTTACCGTTTTTGCCCTAAAATCCCAAAATTCGGTAAATTTTGTAAAATAATTTTTTCACCTATATTAGTCCATATAAGCTCAAAAATTTTTTTCAAAATTTCCTCGAATTTTGAAATTTTATGATCAAAAGAGCAAAAATCAGCAAACCCTATTTACATTATACAACAATTTAGCAATTTGAGTCAAAGATTTTTTTGTACCTAAATTTTTTATACGCAGAAAAAGATATAGTCAATCAAATCTCTATATAATTTCAAAAAAATAAACAAAAAATAAGCTATTGACATTTTTTTAAAAATCGTTTAGAATTGGTCTGTTATGGGGAGGGTCAACTTAATTCTACCTAAGCTGAAAAGAATGCATGTTTCAATCACTCCAGAAATTATAACAAATATACTCGGAGTTCCAATTTCAAACACTCTTATAGCCTCATTAATAGCTACTGTAATTTTAATAACAATCGCTTATTTTGCTACAAGAAAGATGAAAGAGGTTCCAACTGGTTTACAAAATCTATTTGAAACAATTATAGAAGCGCTTTTAAATATGGTTGATAGCGTTACGAGAGATAGAAAACAGACTTATCAATTTTTTCCTTTAGTTGCGACAATTTTTATTTTTATTATCCTATCTAATTGGCTTGGTCTTGTTCCTGGGTTCGGGTCACTAGGATTTTATGAAACTGTTAAAGAAGGCATGCGCGGAAATGAGCATGCTGTTTTTATTCCATTATTACGATCTGCAAACAGCGATTTAAACACAACATTGGCCATTGCTATTGTTTCAGTTATGGCAACTCAAATCTTTGGAATTATGGCTCTTGGAGTTTTAAAATATGGTAAAAAGTTTATAAATTTTAGTTCGCCAATAACTTTCTTTGTAGGTATACTAGAACTTGTAAGCGAAGTGGCAAAAATGGTTTCATTTTCATTCAGGCTTTTTGGAAATGTTTTTGCTGGAGAAGTGCTTTTGGTTGTTATGATGACACTCGCGCCATTTATAGCGCCTCTACCATTTTTTGGACTTGAACTTTTTGTAGGATTTGTTCAAGCCTTAGTATTCGCTATGCTAACTCTTGTCTTTCTAAAAATGGCAGTTACGGCACATTGATATTTTAGCATATTAATATTTTAACATACTAACATTTTAACATTTTTTTATACCAGTAACCCTGCATTAAATGATTTTTGATATTTTGCTGTGTTAAAATGTTAGTGTGTTAAAATAATTTATAATTAATTCAATAACAAAAGAATATGATACTAGAGAAAGATTCAGTCCAGCTTCTTGCCGCAGCGCTAGCTATTGGAATTGGTTCTATCGCGCCAGCAATCGCTATTGGAATGTTGGGTGGAAAAGCAATGGAAGCAATTGGAAGAAACCCTGAAGCATCAGGGAAAATTCAAAGCGCGATGATTTTGGCAATTGCCTTCGCAGAAGCAATCGCAATTTATGCCCTAGTTGTTGCCTTGATCATTAAGTTTGTTTAGTAAGCATTCAATCAAGAGAGAGAAATCTCTCTTTTGAAGTATGTTTGTTAAATTCCCGCCTCGTCAGAGTCTCTCCGCAGAGGACTCTGACGGAAATCTCGTTTATCCCGCCTTCTCGTCAGGGTCCCTATCGGAGACTCTGACGGAGCGGTAAAAAATTATTATTTATTGAGATAAAATAGATTCCCGCCTCCGCGGGAATGACAAAATTTACTTTCAACTTTATAACTTTATAAACTTTTAACTTCCCTTAATATGATGGAAATATTTTCAAAATTAGGATTAGATTATAAATTAATCATCGCGCAAGCAGTTAATTTTGTTCTGCTTTTAGTGATTCTACAACGTCTTGCCTATAAACCAGTTTTAAAAATGCTTAATGATAGAACTGAAAAAATTGATAAAAGCCTTAAACAAGCAAAAAAGATTGAAGAAGAATTGAAAAAAACAGAAGAAACTAAATTAATAGAAATTAAAAAAGGTAAAGAAGAATATCAAAAAATTGTCAAAGAAGCGCAAGAGATCGCAGAAAGAAAGTCAACTGAAACAATTAAAAAAGCAAAAGCAAAAACCCAAGAAATCGTTGCTAGCGCAAAACAAGAAATTAAATCCGAAAAAGAAAAATCGGTTAAAGAAGCAAAAAAAGAAATAACTGATATTGCCATCCAAATCTCCAGGAAGATTATTGGCAATAATTTAGATAAAGAAAAACAAAAAGAAATAGCAGATGATATTTTAAGAAAGATATAATTTAATTGTCATATTGTCAAATTGTCAAATTGTCATCGTATCTATTAAATCTTCCGTTATTCAACAATTTAGCAATGTAATAAATTTTATGAAAATTACTCCAAAACAATACGCAATAAGTTTATATGAATCAACAAAAAAAGTTGATGAAGTTGAAATTGAAAAAAGAATAAAAAATTTTATTGATATTTTAAAAAAAAATAATAATCTTTCATTAATTAATAAAATTATTGAAAAATACTACGAACATTATCGTACAGAAAAAAATATTTCCAAAATAAAAATTACAAGCAACGAAAAAATAGATTCAGAAATTTTAAATAAAATTATTCAGAAATTTAAAAAACAAATTGAGATTGAAGAAAAAATTAATAAGTCTTTAATTGGAGGAATGATTATAAAAATAGATAATAGCCTTTTAATAGATGGGAGTGTAAGAAGAAAATTAGAAGATTTAAAGAAAAATTTAATATAAAATTTATTGTTCTATTGCTCCATTGTTCTATTGCTACCGTATCTACCAGTCATTTTTTAATCTCCAAATATAACGATAAAGCAATTTAATAATTTAATAATTCCATAATTTAAACTAAAATGAACAGTCATATTATAGAAACTTTAAAACAACAAATAGCGCAAACCAAACTAGAAACTCAGATTGAAAAAATTGGTGAAGTGGTAAAAATTGCCGACGGTGTTGCGACCTTAAATGGTCTAACCGATGTTATGAGCGGTGAATTGCTTGAATTTCCAGGAGAAATTTTTGGTGTTGCCTTAAATTTAGAAGAAGACAGTATCGGCGCTATGATTCTTGGCAACTATCTCAAAATTAAAGAAGGAGATACCGTAAAAAGCACAGGAAGAATTCTTGAGGTGCCAGTTGGACAGCAACTGGTCGGAAGAGTTGTTAATTCATTAGGACAAGCAATAGACGGAAAAGGAGAGATTAAAACTGATCAATTCTATCCTATAGAAAAAATTGCTCCAGGAGTTATCACAAGAAAGCCAGTTGATACTCCATTGCAAACAGGAATTAAAGCAATTGATTCAATGATTCCAATTGGACGCGGACAAAGAGAATTGATAATTGGAGACAGACAAACAGGAAAAACTGCCATTGCCATAGACACAATTATTAATCAAAAAGGGAAAGATGTAATTTGTATTTATGTAGCTATTGGACAGAAAGAGTCTAAAGTTGCAAAAATTGTTAAAAAGCTTGAAGAGAGCGGAGCAATGGAACATACAATTATAGTTCTCGCTGGAGCATCCGATCCAGCTTCTATGTCATTTATCGCTCCTTACACTGGATGCGCAATAGGTGAATATTTTATGGATCAAGAAAAAGACGCGATGATTATATATGATGATTTAAGTAAACATGCTTGGGCATATAGACAAGTTTCTCTTATCTTGAAGAGACCTCCTGGAAGAGAAGCTTATCCTGGAGATATTTTTTACCTACATTCTAGACTTCTGGAAAGAGCGACAAAACGAGGTGAAAAATATGGAGGAGGATCATTAACTGCCCTACCTATTATTGAGACTCAGGCTGGAGATGTTAGCGCTTACATTCCAACCAATGTTATTTCGATTACAGACGGACAGATATTTCTTGAAACAGATTTATTTTATCAAGGAATAAGACCCGCGGTAAATCCTGGTATTTCAGTTTCTCGTGTAGGCTCTTCTGCTCAAACAAAGGCAATGAAAAAAGTTGCAGGTAAGCTAAGACTAGAACTAGCGCAATTCAGAGAACTAGCCGCTTTCGCTCAATTTTCAAGCGACCTTGATAAAGAAACAAAGCAAAGAATTGAACGAGGAAAAAGATTAACAGAAATATTAAAACAAGACCAGTATGTCCCAATGGAAACAGAAGAACAAATTGCTATAATTTTCGCGACTATTAACGGATTTCTAGATGATATTGAAATTGAAAAAGTAAAAGATTTTGAAAGAGACTTGCTTGATCATCTCAAGGATAGAAATAATCATATACTTGAAGATATTTCAAAAGAAAAAGAAATATCCAAAGAAACTGAAAAGGATTTAAATCAAGCTCTTGAAGAATTTAAGAAAAAATTCATTAGCTAAACTGTCAAATCGAAACACTCAGTTCAAATCTTGTTAAAATGTTAGTATGTTTAAATGTTAAAATGATTATTTATGCAATCCACTCAACAAATTAGACGACAGATTCAGTCAACAAAGAATACTTCGCAAATTACAAAAGCGATGGAGATGGTTTCGGCTGCTAAAATGAGAAAAAGTCAGGAAGCAGCTTTACTAGCGCGACCTTATGCCGAAGCGGCTTTGCATGTTTTGGAAAATGTAAGCGAGTCAATTGAACCGCAGAAACATATTTTATTAGAAAGAAGAGAAGTAAAAAATATCTGCCTTTTCGTAGTTACTTCTGATAAAGGACTATGTGGTGGATTAAATAGTAGCGTAATAAAAGAGGCATCAAGAATAATTAAAGAAAACGAGAATAAAGATATAAAAGTAAGCATAGTTGCTATCGGTAAAAAAGCAGAAAGTTATTTTCAAAAAACAAAAAGTGGTATTATCGCAGTTTTTGATGAGATTGGCGATTCAGTAGAACTTAAAGAAACTTTACCCATTTCCAAATTATTAATAGATGATTTTAGAGATAAAAAATTCGATAAGGTAATAGCAGTCTATACTAATTTTGTTTCTACCTTAAAACAAGAAACAAGAATTAAAACTATTTTACCAATAACCAGAAGAAGCTTGGAAGAAACGATAGAAGAGATAGAAGACACTGCTCCGAAAAATAGTAAAAACGAAAATGGCAATAATAGTATAGAATATAAGTTTGAACCATCTTCAAGCGAAGTATTATGTAAATTACTTCCAAATTTGATCGAGATCCAATCTTATCATATTATCTTAGAATCTAATGCTTCTGAACATAGTGCCCGAATGGTTGCGATGAAAACCGCTACAGACAGTGCAAGGGATATGCTAGAAGATTTAAACTTGTCATATAATTATATCAGACAACAAAAAATTACACAGGAAATTAGTGAAATATCAGCAGGAGTAGTGGCACAAGAAGGATAGATTTCTACCCAGCTTTAGCCGAGGGTTTGCTAAACTTCAGTTTAGCGAATCTTTAAAAGCGCTTGAAGCTTAAGCTTCTGAAACCCTCAGCTAAAGCTGGGTAGAAATTTAAAAGCACTTTGAAAATTTGAAAATTGGGTTTTAGAAAAATATTTTTCTTTCTTATTTTTCCAAACCCCAATTTTTAAAAAAAAGAGAGTTATAAAAGTTCTACAAAAAGAACTCTATAATCTCTCTTGCGAACGTCTCCGTTTCCATCGGAGACATCATGCCCATTGCTACGAGAGCCATTAACCCCCATGGTAGCATTAGACATAGAATCAGAGGCAACACAATTACCTCCAAATTTTTTTCACTCATAATAAGACCCTCCTGCTCTTCGTCAAAAGCTTGATATATAACCAAGTCTTCTTCATTCTAGAGCAATTATACTTAACAGCATAACGACAAACTATAGCATATATTTATAAATCTGTCAAGAGTAAATAATTAGTAAAATAATTAGTAAAATAAATTCTATGAATCAAGGAAAAATCATTCAAATTATCGGCGCCGTTGTTGATGTGGAATTTCCAGATCAATTGCCAGCGTTGTATAACGCAATCACGACAAAAACAGCAAATGAAAAAGAGCTTGTTTTGGAAACAGTCCAACATCTCGGAGCAAATAGAGTACGAGCAGTTTCTATGGGATCAACTGATGGACTTCAAAGAGGAGTAGAGGCAGAAGATACAGGCTCTCCTATTTCAGTACCAGTTGGAGAAGAAGTTT
>JAYEKL010000119.1:0-6718 GCA_034660995.1 Patescibacteria group bacterium
TGGTTAAAGCCGGGTATAAGCTTTTATACTCCTTCGCTTTTCGAATTCCGATTTTGTAGATTTTAAAAAGATTACTTTTTCATTTAGAATCAAATAAAACTTCACACAAAGCTACGGAGTATTATACGAAATTATTTTAGCAAAGGAATATATATGCAAAATAAAGAAGAAAACAAAATAGGCGCTTTTCCTTCGCAATTTATAAAGAAAATGATTGCGAACGGAGAAATAAAAAATGTTGATGAAAATAATATTCAGCCGGCGAGTGTTGATTTAAGCATTTCCGATGAGGGTTATAGAATGAAAGGCGCGTTTTTGCCGAGAAAAGATGAATGTGTTCAAGATATTATTAAAGCAGAATCGTTATATAAAATAGACTTAAGCAATCCTTTAGAAAAAAACGGAATATATTTAATTAAACTTAAGGAGAGCTTGAATCTTTCGAAAAATACATTTGCTTTTTCTTCTTCAAAAAGTTCCACGGGCAGAGTTGATCTGCAAACAAGATTGGTAGTTGATGATTATTCAAGATTTGACAGCGTGCCATTCGGCTATCAAGGCGAACTATGGCTTCAGATTATTCCGAAATCATTTTTGATAAAATTGAATTCTGGAGACAAATTAAATCAGATTAGATTTTTTAACGGTGAAGCAAAACTTGATTACAATGAGATAAAAGATGCTTATTTAAAATATAAGCTTCTTTTTGATGAAGATTCAAATATTATAAATCCTGATGAAAAATCGGTAATAGATAATAGTGGCAGTATTGTGATGAGTATAGATCTTGACGGAGGAAAAAGCGACAAAATAATTGGTTATAAGAATTTATTGATTGATAATGTTTTGGATTTTTCAAAAAAGAATTATTATAATCCAGCTGATTTTTTTGAGCCGATTTATTCTCCGAAAAACGGCAAGTTAATTTTAGAAAAAGAATCATTTTATATTTTTTCCACAAAAGAGCAAATTAGAATTCCCGGCGATTTCGCTTCAGAAATGATCGCTTATGATATTTATAACGGAGAATTCCGAAGCCATTACGCCGGATTTTTTGATCCGGGGTTCGGTTACGGCAAAAATGGCGAAATCAAAGGACGGCAAGCGGTGTTAGAGATTAGGTCTTATGAAAATAATTTTATTTTTAGAGATAATCAGCCGATTTGCAGAATGAATTTTGAAAAGCTCATAGAGCCGGCAGATTTTATCTACGGCGAAGAAATCGGTTCTCATTATACTTATCAAGCCGGACCGAAATTGAGTAAGCATTTCAAGAGTTGATTTTTATTTATTTCTGTGATAGTTTTTATATTAGGTGAACGATGAACATTGACAAAAGGAGGTAGAAAATAATGAACAGAGAAACAGAAATTAACTGGCCTGTTTATAAAGACAAAATGCTAATACTTGGAAATCCAAATAGCCAAGTAGCAATCTGTACTTTATGGACAGACAAAGAATTTATGACAAGGAAGCTGGATTTAGAGAAAGTTTCCGTGATTGGAAATCTATATTCTCCCAAAAGGGGAATTAGTTTTTTAATTAGGAATATTTTAGCAAACCCTAAAATTAGATACCTAATTGTTTGCGGGTTAGACACATCTAAAAGCGGACAGGTTTTAGTTGATTTGGCTGCGAATGGGTTCGAAAAAATTGAAGATAAGAAGAATAACAGAATCTATTGGCGAGTAATTAGTAATACTGAGAATAGGATAGATATTGAAATAGAAGAAGAAGCAATAGAAGATTTTCGCAAAGGTGTGGAAATAATAGATTTGCGGCAAGAGAAAGATTACAATGAAATTAAAAAGATTATTAATAATCTTGATCAAAATTTGTCATCTTTTGTTCCAAACCCTTTACTTTTTCCAGACCCACCAGAAGAAAAGGTAAATATTTTTCCATCTGAACCGTCTGCGCATATTATTAGAGGTGAAAAAATTGCTGAGGTTTGGTTAAGAATCTTGGATCACATCCTAAGATTTGGAATCACGGATCAAACCGCTTATCAAAATCTACAGAAAGAGATTATAGATATAATTTCTGTAATTTCAGGCGAGGATCCCAATGACTTATATATCCCAGAATGGCTACCATACGACAGAGAACATTTGGAAGATTATCTGCCAACCATTCTAACGGGAAATTGTCCAAGTGGAATTTCTTATACTTACGGTTCCAGAATGCGAAAACATTTTAATGTTGATCAAGTTCAAAATGTGATTGACGAACTTAAAAATGAGAAATATAGCCGCAGAGCGACAATCAGTCTTCTCGATCCAAAAGTTGACGCTAAGAGTAAAAATCCACCCTGCTTAAATCATTGTTGGTTTAGAATTCAGCGAGATAAATTATACTTAATAGCTACCATAAGAAGCAATGATATGTTTGAGGCCTGGCCGGAAAATGCTTTTGGTTTAAGGATGTTGCAAGATTTAGTCTGGAAAGAGCTTATGGAAACTTATCCCGAAATAGAACTTGGTGATCTTGTGATCCATTCTTTTTCAGCACATGAATATGATGATTCTTGGGAAGATGCAAAACAGGTTGTGAAAAAATATTACAATCAAATTGTTCCACGTCCGAGAAGCGTCAGGGATCCGCGAGGAAATTTCATAATCAGAGTTGAAGATGACGAGATTATTGTTGAACATTACTCGCCTGATGAAGTTTTACTCAATACCTATAAAAACAAAGAGGCAATGCCAATCTATTTAGAAATGTCCAGAGATAACGCAATTTCCGTCATCTCTCACGCTCTATATATCGGCACAGAACTGCAAAAAGCGGAAACAGTAATTAAATTTGGCATTAAGTATGAACAAGATAAAAAAATTAATTGGAGGTAAAAAAATAAGACATAAATAATTTAAGGACTAAGTCCTTATTTTTTTTATTATTCTATGTTATAATAATTATATTAAAAAGCTTAAAAATTATCTATGAAAATAGAAGCTGTTAAACCAAAAATTTGGAATTTTGAAATTGTGAAGGGAGAAGACGCGTGGAAAGAAGTAGTCTATTCTGCTAGAATGAGCGGGGTGCCTCCGACTGTTTCCGGGGAAGATGTTTTTAAAATGATCATTAAAAATGATTATGGTTCAGCTTTAGAACATATTATCGTCAAGTTTGATATTCAAATGACAAAAGGAAACGCGCCGGAGCTTTTGGAGCATAGAATGGCAAGTCATTCGGGCTATTCAACGAGATATATTCAGGCAGATAAGGGAATGGAGAAAAAAGAACCGGTCTATGAAATTATTATTCCTATTCATCTTTTAAGTGACCAGAATCAAGAATTTCAGAGAATTTTTTTGGAAAAAATTAAGCAAAGCATTGAAACTTATGAAAAGTTTATAAACAAAGGATTGCCGCGAGAATCAGCGCGGTATATGCTACCGTTTTGCCAAGCGGTGGGTATTTATCATTTTACGATGAATTTAAGATCCCTTTTAAATTTTCTTTCTTTACGGCTTTGTGTGAGAACATCTCCAGAAATGAGATGCCTTGCCGCGCAATTATATTTTAATCTAATGGAAAAACTACCAATTATCAAAGGAGTAGTCGGCTGTCGCGGATTTACGAAAGGAATTTGTCCGGAAGCGAATGTTACTGGAGTGCGAGAAGGAGATTCTCATCCATTTTATCCGATTTGTCTTTTTAGAAGTCCTGACGCTGATATTTTTATTCCAACTCATAAAGAATTAAAAAAAGGAGTTAAAACAAGAAAATTTAACAAAGAGAAAGCAGTCGCGGCGCAGGAAAATGTTTTTGCGAAATGGAGGAAATGGGAAGAGAAGGTTGAAAGTTCGTAAAGTTTATAAAGTTCGTAAAGTTGAAAGTTTGTAAAGTTGAAAGTTTGTAAAGTTTTTTAATTTAAATCTCGGTAAACAAAACTATGGAAAAAATATTGTCTCTTCTAAAAAAGCACAACGTTTGGCGGAAAAATTGTGTTAACCTTATTGCTTCGGAAAATGTGATGTCGCCGTTTTGTGAGAAGCATTATATTTCTGATTTGATGCATCGCTATGCGGAAGGACTGCCGTTTGAAAGATATTATCAAGGATTGAAATATGTTGATGAGATAGAAGATTTAACGCAGGAAAAATTTAAAGAACATTTTAGCGCGAACTTTGCGGATATTCGCCCGATTTCAGGCACCTCGGCGAATATGGCGGTTTTTTCCGCGCTGGCGGAAAGGGGAGACTCAATTTTAACTTTAGGAATTCAAGGCGGATCTCATGTCTCGCATGAAAAAGCTGGGGCTGCTGGAATTTTGGGACTTAAAAGCTTCAATCTTGGATTTGACGGCGAAAGTATGACAATTGATTTGGAAAAAAGCAGGGAGAAAATTTTAGAAATAAAACCGAAATTTATCGTTATCGGCGGATCGGTAATTTTATTTCCCCAGCCGATTAAGGAACTGAGAAAAATCTGTAATCAAGTCGGCGCGAAAATCATTTATGATGGCGCGCATGTTTTTGGATTGATCACTGCCGGATTTTTCCAAAATCCATTGGAAGAGGGAGCGGATATTATAACTTCGTCCACGCATAAAACTTTTCCCGGTCCACAAGGTGGAATAATTTTAGGTAATATAGATGAGGATCTGAAAAAGAAAATCCAAAACAAAGTTTTTCCCGGCGTATTATCTAATCATCATCTTCACAGAATGCCATCTCTTTATTTTGCGCTAGAAGAAATGGAGCGATTTGGAAAAGATTATGTTTCTCAAATTTTAAAAAATTCCAAAGCTTTAGCAGAACAGTTAAATAATTTTGGTTTTGATGTTTTGGGAAAACAAAAAGGATTTACGGCAAGCCATCAAGTTGTAGTCAATGTTGAAAAGCAGGGAAGAGGGGACGCAGTCGCTAAAAAATTAGAGAAAGCGAACATTATTTTAAATAAAAATATCATTCCCGATGACAAAGAAGACCCCGGTAATCCGAGAGGAATTCGCCTTGGCGTTCAGGAGATGACTAGATATGGAATGAAAGAGGAAGAGATGAGAAAGATCGCGGAGCTTATAAAAGAAATTATTTTAGACCAAAAGGATATTGGAGCTGTTGGAAATGAAGTAATTGAGTTTAGAGAAAATTTTCAGGAGATTAATTATTGTTTAAAAGAAAATTAATGAAAAAAAATAAATCAAAAGGGAAGCTTATTGTCATAGACGGAATAGACGGAGCGGGAAAGGCGACGCAGACGAAGATATTGATAAAGCATCTTAAAAAGCTTAAATATAAAACAGCGACTTTGGATTTTCCGCGATATTACGATAATTTTTTTGGAAAAGTAATCGGTAGATTTCAGAATAACGAGTTTGGCAACGCGCCAAAAACAAACCCGTATTTGGCGTCAGTTTTGTATGCCGCGGATCGTTGGGAAGCAAAAAATAAAATTGAAAAATGGCTAAAGGAAGGAAAAATTGTAATTTTGGACAGGTATTCTTCTTCAAATCAAATTCATCAAGGCGGCAAAATTTCGGATCCTAAAAAAAGAAAAAAGTTTTTAGATTGGCTGGAAGAAATGGAATTTAATGTTTTTAAAATTCCAAAACCAGATATGATTATTTTTCTCAATGTTCCGTATAAAATTTCCAAAAAATTACTAACCAAAAAAATTTCTCGAAACTATATTAAAGGCGCAAAAAACGATAAAGTGGAAAAGAGCCGTGTTTATCAAGAATCATCTTATTTGCAATCGTTGAATTTGATTAAAAAATATAATAATTGGATAGATGTAAATTGCGTAAAAAATGAAAAATTATTGAGTGTTGAAGATGTGGGTGATTTGGTTTGGAAGAAGATTGAAAAGGTTTTTGATAGGAAGTAGCTAAGATTAAATAAGAATTTTAAATTTATATTATGCTAAAAATTAAAGTTCAGAAAACAAGCAAAGATATAAAAACTCCAAATTATGCTCACAATGGTGATGCGGGAATTGATTTTTATTCTTTTGAAGATGACTATATTTTAAAGCCTGGTGAACACAAGAAATTTGTGACTGGAATAAAAATTGAGATTCCAGAGGGCTATGTAGGTCTTGTTTGGGATAAGAGTGGATTAGCGCTAAAGCATTGCATAAAGACAATGGGTGGTGTTATTGATTCAACGTATAGAGGAGAAATTGCTATTATTTTAATTAATCTTGGTTTAAAAGATTATAAAGTAGAAAAAAATACAAAAATAGCGCAAATGTTATTTCAAAAAGTTGAAACAGCAGAAATTGAAGAAGTTGATGACCTGGATAACACACAGCGTGGGGATGGAGGATTTGGAAGTTCGGGGATATAAGTATCTAGTATATAGTTATTTAGTCCTTAAATTTTCTTTGCTTTTTACAAATAAGATAGTTTAACTTTGCTAAATTATTAAAAGGACTGTCCTTGACAAACGTATATCTGAAATCACAAAAGGCTCCACAGCCCTATCGGGACTATGGAGCCAACGTTTGAAATCACAAAAGGCTCCACAGCCCTGCCGGGACTATGGAGCCAACGTTTGAAATCACAAAAGGCTCCACAGCCCTGCCGGGACTATGGAGCCAACGATAAGGTCGAAAGAATATTAAGTAGGGTACTTAATACTGTATACTGTATACTTAATACTACCTGTCTTGCTCTAACTTTAAAAATGTGTTAGTTTGAAGCTATGGATGAAAAAAATATATCTTTTCAAAATGCAATAATTGGAAATAAACATATAGTTGATATGCT
>JAYEKL010000120.1:0-30678 GCA_034660995.1 Patescibacteria group bacterium
AAGTTAAATTTAAGAAGAGATAAGGTAAAAGGAAAGAATATTATTATTGTGGATGATTCAATTGTAAGATCCACAACGATGGGAATTTTAGTTGAGAAACTAAAAAATGCGGGAGCAAATAAGGTTGTTGTTTGCATCGCTTCTCCGCCTATAACTGATATCTGTCCGAGCGGTATGGATTTTCAGGATACGGAACAGTTGATTGCTCATAGGAAAACAATTGAAGAGATAAGAAAAATAATCGGAGCGGACGAATTAGTGTATCTTAGTATGGAGGGACTAGAAAAAGTTATAAAGGAAACTTATAATTGTGGAATTTGTTCTGGATGTTTCGGAGGTAAATATCCACTAAAACCGCAATAAATTTGTATAATGCGCGCTCTTGATAAAATTTTATCAAGAGTTTTTTATTAGATCTCTTGCGTAATTAATTTCTTTTAAAATCTCACTTTTATTTTTTAAAATACTTTACCATATATTCATTTTCAAGTCTGTATCCTAGTTTTCGATAATAATCTCTTACGCCCACCCCGCTAATAACAGCGATTTTTTTTAGATTAAATTCTTCTTTAGTTATCCTTTCCGCTTCGGCGATTAGTTTTTTTCCTAATCCAATATGCTGAGGTGATTTTTTGCTTTTAGATCTTATAGGTATCATTTGCCCATAGGTATGGACTTCACGAATGATGGCTTGGAGTTCAGGTTTTAATATATGTTGGCTCCATACTGTGTGTGGAGCTTGTTTGTTAAATAGAGTTAAATCTTGGGATTGCTGCGTTGCTTTGCTTCTTGCAATGACACTTCTATTTATCCTCAATCTCAACAATGAATAAATATTTTTTCTTTCCCTATCTTCAAAACTTAAAAATATTTCTTTACCGTTAGAAGCATTATAATCTTGACGAAATAGTTTGAGTTTTTCAACCCCCCAACCCCCCTTATCAGGGGGGACTTTTTGATCTCTTACTTCTCGACATCTAATACATTTACAATTCCATCCCTCGTCTTCTGATTTTCTCTTTAAAACTTGTCTTAAGTTGGAAACTTTATTTCCAGCAACAATACTTGTTGACGGAATATCTCTAATGAGGCGGGTAATACGAACATAGTAAGGAATTATTTTTTTGATTTCACAAAGTAGTTGAATAAGTTTTTTATCTGGGTATGGTTTGTATTTTCCAGTTTTTAACCATTTATAGATTGGAGCATTTTTAACAACTACGCAAGGGTAAATTTTTAACATATCTGGTTGAAAATCAGGATTTGAAAATAATTCTTTAAACATCGCCAAATCTTTTTTGTAATTTGATCCTGGCAAATCTGGCATCATATGATAATTTATTTTAAAACCAGCCTCTTTTAACAATCTTGTTGCTTTAATTGTTTCAGCAATAGAATGTCCGCGTTTATTAAATTTTAAAACATCATCATAAATAGTTTGGACTCCTAGTTCAACTCTTGTTGCGCCAAGTTTACGCATTCTTAAAACTTCTTTTTTATTAATATAATCGGGGCGAGTTTCTAGGGTAAGCCCAATTATTCTATGTTTGGACTTTTCGTTTAGTTTTTGCAGTTGTTGTAGGGAGAGATTTGATGATTTTAAGATACTGCTTTTAACCCCCCAACCCCCCTTATTAGGGGGGCTATTTTGTTTATTACACGCTCTAAAGCATTCTTTTATAAACCAAGTTTGATATTGTTTCGGTAAATAAGAAAAAGTGCCTCCCATTATAATCAATTCAATCTTATCTGTTTTGTGTCCAGTTGCTTCTAGTGATTTTAATCTTGCTATTACTTGTTTATATGGATGAAAATCTGTCAAAATTGCGCGCATTACTGCTGGCTCGTTTGATAAATAACTTTTTGGTATATCTTTTTCGTTTGGACAAAATTTACAAGTTCCGGGGCAGGGATATGGTTTTGTTAAGACTGCTATTACCGCTACGCCAGATAAGGTTCTTATGTTTTTAGTAATTAAAACAGTCTCAATATCCTTATTTTGTTTTATCTTTTTATTTTTTACCATTTGGCGATAAGCTTTTAAAATTTCAATGTTTGTTGGATTCGCTAAGCCAAATTTTTTTGAAGCCTTTCTTTTGAGTCGTAAAAGATAAACTGAAGACAACTTTCGTTTCCTAGAAGTTTTTTCTATAAGTTTTTTTATAATGTATTGGTTGATCATTTAATTAAATTGCTAAATTTTGTTACTCTGAACTTTTTAAGTATAATAGTAAAAGTGTGTTTTATCAAGAAGTCTAAAATTTTGACACTAAAATTTTGAGTGTTCTTTGATTATAATAAATGTGTTATAATGTAGTTAATTATTAATTTATGACCAATTGTGATGATAGCAGAATATTTTGTTAATTTAACAATAAATTTTATAAAGGGAACAATAAGATTCTTTACTTTTTGGTATCTGACAAGTTCTAAATCTTTTTGGCATAAGGAAATTGATTTTATAAAAGGAATTGAAAGAGATATTGGTGTTCTCATAAATCTGAAATTAATATTTCAGCCAATTTTTGGCGATTATTCTTATATGGGAAGAGTAATTGGTCCCATTTTTAGAATAAGCCGTGTTTTAATTGGTTTTGCTATTATGTCTATTTCTGTTGCTGTAGTTATAATTATCTATTTAATCTGGATTATTTTACCGCCTCTTGCTTTTTCGATGGTTTTTCTAAATTTAATTGAAGTATTTTAGTGCTTATAATCTTTTAGCGTGATTATGAAAAAAAAGAAAAAAGAAAAGAAAGTTTCAGTTGATATTATAGTATGTTCAGAATGTCGTGGAAATAAAGTTGTTGAGAATGGATCTAGTTGTCCTGCTTGCAATGGTCTGGGTGTTTTTTTACGTGTTGATAATAGAGGGATATATTATTGGGGGGAAAGACTTTCTGGTTTTTCTCCATTTCTTCGTTCATTTTTACAATTACTTTCAAAGCTTATTCGTGTTTTTGTATATATTTTGGTAGTTATCACATTTTTATACGGTGTTTATTTTGTTATTATTAATAATCCCAATTTTTTTGATTTTTTGATAAAGGACATTGAAGATGCGAGAACAGAAACTATTATGGTGAACTTTTTCATGATGATGTACAAATCTATAATTCATTTCATAAGCGCCTTTTCTGTTTTAATAGAAAAAAAAGGAACAGGTCAACTAATGTTTTGGACAGCTATTTCAGGGATGATATATTTTTACTATTACAACAAAATAAAATATGTATCCAAAAAAGAAATTAAGCCAGAATCTAGAGAATTTGGAATTTTTTATAATAAAAAAATAGAAGAAACTAAAGATCCAGTTGATATTAGCAAATACACTTCTCCACTAGCTAAAGATATTTTAAATAAAACTCTTGATCTTGCGTATAGTCTTGAACAGGATCCATCGTCTTATCATTTAGCAAAAGTTATTGCGGAAAATAATCGTACAGGTATTTTATTTAAAAGGCTTGAAATTGATTCAAAAAAGTTTATTAATGACATAAATGTTTCTATAAAAGATTTACCAAAAAGTGATTATTACAATCGTGATGGTATTTTAAATGGTACAATTCTCAGTCCTGAAATAGAAAGAATAATTATTAGGGCATTTTATGAAACTATTCTTGGTGGATTTAGCAGAGTGGAAGCTGAGAGTTTATTTCTATCTGTAGTTAGTGATGAATGTCTTTCTAAATATTTTAAAAATATAAACATTAAGGTAGAGGATGTGAGAAATACTGTATTATGGGTTAATAGTTGGTCGCAGGCAAGAGTAAGGTTTGACAGACCAAGAAAAATTCAACATTCTGTAATGAATAAAGCGTGGACAGCAAGAGTTACTCCAGAATTAGATAGATTTAGTTATGATTTAACAGATCATGCTCGAGCTGGATTAACTGGATATATAGTGGATAGGAAAACAGAGCTTGATAATTTAATGAGAATACTTGAAAGAACTAGTAAAAACAATGCTCTTTTAATTGGTGAAGAGGGAAGTGGGAGAAAAACTATTGTAAAAAAACTTGCCAACAGAATGATAAAAGATCAAGTTTTGCCAACATTGCGTGATAAACGGTTAGTTGTTCTTGATATTGGAGCTCTTGTTGCTGGGGCAAGGGCGGGCGGAGATTTGGAATTGCGAATAAAAAAAATGATTGAAGATATGGGAAAGAGTGGTAATATCATTTTATTTATTCCTAAAATACATGATATGGCAGCGGCTGGAAGCGGAGAGGGATTTGACGCTTCAAAAATTCTATCTCCTATTCTTTCTCAAGGATTGTTTCAGATAATTGGTACGACTGATTATAGGAATTATCATCGGTATATTGAACCAAGATCTGATTTCGCGAATAGCTTTGACTTGGTGAAGGTAGATGAGCTAAACAAGGAAAAAACAATGGAAATTTTGGCGATGCAAGCAAAAATTATAGAAGCGAGAGAGGGAATCGTAATGACCTATCGAGCTATTAAAACAACTGTTGAACTTTCCAAAAAATATATAACTAATAGAATATTGCCTGGCAAAGCTATAGACCTTTTGAGTGAAACAGCGGTAGAAGTGAGGAGACGGGGATCTGGGTCAGTTTTAAGAGATAAAGATGTAATGGAGGTTATTACAGAAAAGACAGGAATACCTTTAATGGATGTAAATGCTTCTGAAGCTGAAAAGCTTTTAAATTTGGAGGAAAGAATGCATGACAGGGTAATTGGACAGCACGAAGCGGTAAAGGCAATTTCATCTGCAATAAGAAGAGTTAGAGTTGGAATGAAACATGAAGATAGGCCTATTGGAACATTTTTGTTTTTGGGTCCGACTGGAGTTGGAAAAACTGAGTTAGCGAAAGCTTTGGCAGAAGCTTATTATGGAGATGAAAATGCGATGATTAGAATTGATATGAGTGAATATCAAACAGTTGGTAGTGTTGAAAAATTAATTGGATCAAGTTCCGATCTGTCTGAATCAACTTCAGGTGGAATTTTAACTGAAGCTGTAAAAAGAAAGCCATTTTCTTTAATTCTTCTTGATGAGCTTGAAAAAGCGAATAGTAATGTCTTTAATTTATTTTTGCAGGTTTTTGATGATGGAAGGTTAACTGATAATTTAGGGAGGACTGTTGATTTTACAAATACGATAATAATTGCTACTTCAAATGCTGGTTCTAAAGTTATAAGGAAAATAGTAATTGAAGAGAAAGAAAATAATGCGCGTATTCTTCAAATGTTAGAACCATATCTTCTTAAAAGTTTTGCTCCTGAATTTTTAAATCGTTTCACTGCTAAAATTGTTTTTAAATCACTTTCACCGAAAGATGTAATGGCTATTGCAAAACTTCAAATTAAAAATTTAGCAAATAGAATGGACAAAGCTCAAGGTATTCAGATTGAAATTTCGGATAAGGCTCTTGAAAAGATTGCTAAACTTGGGTATAGTCCTGAATACGGAGCAAGATTTTTACAAAGAACAATACAGGAGCGTGTAGAAAATCTTATTGCCACTAGCTTTTTAAAGGGAAAAATTAAAAGAGGAGAAATTTTCGAGATTAAAGAAGAAGACATATAAATACTTAATACTAGTTTATGCTTAAATTAAAAAAAGAAAGCGAAGGAGTTTTTGAGCTTATATTAAATTTGCTTTTGCCAATCTGGTTGCCAATAAAAGCTATCTCTATGATGATTAAGGAAATAAGAGAGGAAAGAAAAAAGAGAAGAGAGATGGAAGAAAAATGATTTATATTTTTGTTCCGCTTTAATAGATTTATTTGTTAGCGGGAATTTTATTAGAGATAGCTTAGTATTGTCAAAATAAAATAGAACTTTTAATTTAATTTATATTTTAATATGGTATGAAAGACAAATACGATGTAATCATTATTGGCGCTGGTCCAGCAGGGTTGAGTTGCGCGAAGGTTTTGGCTGAAGGAGGTAAATCTGTTTTAGTTCTAGAAAAGAATAACAAGATTGGACTTAAAGTATGTGCTGGCGGACTAGTAGTAAGAACGGAAGAAGAGAATTTTCAATTTTTGGAAAATGCTGACAGTATTTTTTGTTCAATAAACTTTTATTTTTCTAAAACTTGTAGAAAATTAATTAAAGATAATCCTATTATCGCAACTATCGGTCGCGAAAAATTAGGAAAAATAATGCTAAAAAAAGCGCTTAAGAGCGGAGTAGAAGTGAAGATAGGAATGGAAGTAAAAAAAATAAATGAAAATTCAATAATTATTAATGAACAAAAAATAAAGTTTAATTATTTAATCGGGGCTGATGGAAGCAACTCAATGGTAAGAAGATCTTTGGGAATTAAAACCAAAAAGATGCTTATTACATTGCAATATGTTGTTCCTCAAAAAATTCAGAAATTTAAGGAAATGGAATATTTTTTTGATTCGAAAATGATAAATAATTATTTCTGGATTTTTCCTCATAAAGATTATACGATAGTTGGAGGCGCATATTATCTGAAAACTGTTTTTAAAAAACATTTTAATTTTAAGAATACTTTTGAAAAATGGCTGAAAAATCGTCAGATTAGAGTAGAAGGGCTTAAATTAGAGAGTTTTCCAATTAATTTTGATTATCAAGGGTATCAATTTGGCAATAAATTTTTGATTGGTGATGCGGGAGGATTTGCTTCGGGGTTAACGGGAGAGGGAATCTATTTCGCAATGGTTTCTGGTACGGAGGTAGCTAAAAAAATTATTGATTCGCAGTATAATTGTCCTGAGATCTCTAAAATTTTAAAAATAAAAAGAAAACACGAATATTTTCATCGGAAAGTTAATTTTTTAAATGATATTTTTCCTAACTTTGGGTTTAAGATAATGTCTTTTTCTCTGAAGTATAAATGGTTTAAAAAACATTCATTAAATTTTTTATTTAGTTTTAAGTAATTTAACATTAACAAAAACTATGGGTAGAAAAAAACTATTAAAGTTACAAAGAAAAAAAGAGAGGAATCAAGAAGCGTTTGATAAGAAGACAAAAAATAAAAAAATAATAATTAGCATTATTTTCCTGGTAGTGTTTATTTTCGCAGGGTATCAAGTTAGTGTTGCGTTGAAAAATAATAAAAATGTTGAAAGTGATAATATTAGCGTAGATAGTAATGATAGCAATAATTCACAAGAGGAGACTGGAAATGACGAAGATGATAACGGTAATACGCAAGAAGACTTTACAGACCTACGGGACAATGGAGAAAGCGATGTTAATGAAAATTCACAAGACGGCTCCACACAGGAGTATGGAGCCAACAAAATTGCTGTTATTGAAACTAATAAAGGAAATATAAAACTTGAATTATATACAAATGACGCGCCTAAAACGGTGGAGAATTTTATGAAGCTGGCGAATGAGAACTTTTATGATGGAACAAAATTTCATCGTGTAATTTCAGACTTTATGATACAGGGTGGTGATCCTATTTCTAGAGGTATTTTTGAGAAAGATTTTGTTTATGATCCTAAAAATAATCCAAACAATTTACCTATAGCAGGAACTGGCGGACCAGGATATAAATTTGAAGATGAAATGAATCCAATAAGTTTAGGATTGAGTGAAGAGGATATCAAAAAATATGAAAAACAGGGATATGAATATGACTATAATTTAAATTCTCATAAAGTTAATGTTGGCTCTTTAGCGATGGCGAATTCTGGACCGAATACAAACGGCAGTCAATTCTTTATAGTTACGGAAGAAGATCAGCATTATCTTAATGGTAAGCACACTGTTTTTGGCAAAGTGGTTGAAGGAATGGATGTTGTGAAAAATATTGAGCAGGGAGATACGATGGAGAAAATATATATAGAGTAAATTGTTATATTATTAAATTATTGAAATATGCTTGATCTTTTTGTGATAGTTTGGGTTATTTTGTTTTTGTCTGTTTTGGCAATATTTATTTATGGCTTTCCTGCAATGGTTGCAGTTGGTCATATTCCTACATCGAAAAAAGGAATAAATAAGGCTCTGGCTCTTGCTGAGATTAAGCCCAACGAGAAGTTTTATGAACTTGGTTGTGGTGAAGGACGAGCTTTAGTCGGAACTGTAGAGAAGTATGATTGTTATGGAGTTGGCTACGAGCTTGTTCTTCCATATTATTTATTGGCAAAAATGCGAGCCAAATTGTCTAAAAAATCTGAAAAAATAGATGTGCGATGTAAAAACTTTTTTAATGCTGATTTGCAAAATGCAGATGTTATTTTTTGTTTCCTTACTCCAAAATTAATGCAAAAAGTTGGAAAGTTATTAGAAAAAACCGAACTTAAAAGAGGAGTTAGAGTTGTTTCTTATGCATTTAAAATTAACAATATGGAACCTGTTGAAAAAATAAAACACAGTAAAGAAAATTGGAATATATATCTATATAAAATTTTATAATTTTTAATTTTATAATTTTTAAATAATTTTCAATGACCAAATTTTCAAATTGATATTAAATTAGTTAGAAAGAAATAATAAAACAATACAAATAGTTGACTAGTGTTGAATCTTGCTAACTTTCAACTTTTCACTTTTAACTTTTAACTTATACTATGTTAGATAAAAGTTATATCTACGCGGTTTCTGCTATTATTGGTACTTCGGTAGGAGCTGGAATTTTTAGTTTGCCTTTTGTGGCTTCTAAATCAGGATTTTTTTTATTTCTTGCTCTTATTTTTATTTTGGGATTTATTATGCTCATTTTAGGTTTAATGTATGCAGAAATTACTTTAAGAACTAAGAATAAAGGTAGGTTAGTTAGTTATTGCGAAAAGTATCTTGGAAAAGTAGGAAAAAAGATAGCAATGGTTGTAACGCTTGTCTCTTTATATATTAGTATGCTTGCATTTATAATAATAGGAGGAAAATTTTTAAATGCTATATTTTCTAATTATATTGGAGGAGATGAATTTATATATGGTATCGTAATAGCGTTGTTTGTTTCAGCAGGTGTATATATGAGTCTAAAAATTGTAAATGTGATGGAACTTTTAATGGTCATTTTTCTCTTTGTTGCTATTTTTGGAATTATTTTCAAGGGAATACCTTATGCTAATGTTGAAAATCTTTTAACTTTTGATGTTTCGCAGTCATTTTTCCCGTTTGGCGCGATTCTTTTTTCTGTGGGAGCTCTTTCTGCAATTCCGATGCTTGAGCATATAATGAAAAAGAATCAAAAGAAAATTAAAAATGCAATAATTACGGGGAGTATAATAACGGTAGTTATTCATATATTGTTTGCGGCGGTTGTTTTGGGTGTTACTGGGTCAGCTACTTCACAAGAAGCGCTTTATGGACTGAGTTTGGTTATGAAAAATGGCATAGTTCAAGTTGGTCTGATTTTTGGAGTTTTTGCTATTGCAACTTCTTTTCTTATCATAGGTATAAATTTAAAAGAAGTATTCTGGTACGATTATCACTTAAGCGAAAAAAAATCTTGGGCACTTGCTTGTTTTGTGCCAATTATTGTTTTTCTTTTAGGTTTTCGTGATTTTATAACAGTAATAAGTATTGCTGGAAGTGTTATGGGATGTTTTGTGGGAATTCTCATTATAGCTTCATTTTATAAAGCAAAAAAAATGGGAGATTTAAAACCAGCTTTTGAAATAAAAATACCAATAATATTATCATTTTTTATAGTTATTATTTTATTATTTGGTGTTTTATCTCAATTTGTTTATGAAATATAAAAAATTGTTAAATTTCTAATTTTAAATTTTCATTGAATTTACAATGTTTAAATTTCCAAATATTTTTTGTTATTACTGTTTGAGAATTGATTGAATCCGCCAGCTGGCGGAGCGAATTGCGAATTGAAAATTATGAACAGTATTTTATATGTATTTCTCTGTATTAAAATAAATCTATGTCAAATTCAAAAGCAATCAATATTATAAAATTCTGGTTTCCAGTATTTTTTTGTTGCGCGGTTATTTATTATTTTTCTGCAATTCCAAATTTGAAATCAGATTTTCCTAATCAGTGGGATTTTATTTTAAGAAAAATCGCGCATATGGTGGAATATGGGATTTTGACCGCCTTTCTCTTCATGGCCTATTTGAAAAGTAATAAGTTTACGATAAAAAAATCAATCTCTTTTGCAATAATATTTGCCTTGACCTATACTTTTACTGATGAATATCATCAAACATTTGTTTTCGGTAGACAAGGAAGTTTAAATGATGTTTTTATTGATAGTCTGGGTATATTTTTCGTAGCGTTTCTGATTTACAGAAAAGCGAAAAAATGATAATATAAAATCATACTAGCGTATTAACATTTCAACTAGCTAAAGTTAAGCTTTTGTTAAAATGTTAAAATGTTAAAATGTTAAAATGATTACATGTTTTCATTTGAAAATCCGTTATTAATAATTGAGGTAAGTAGAGTATTCGCAATTTTAGCAATATCATTTATTGTTGCGATGTTGGCAACACCACTGCTTACTCATTTTTTATATAAATATAAGATTGGCAAGCAAATTAGGAATGATGGCAGTTCACCGATTTTTTCTGCGCTTCACAAAAAGAAAGCTGGAACACCAACAATGGGAGGACTTTTGATTTGGATTATTGTTCCATTGTTGGCAATTTTATTTTGGTTTCTTACTATTGTGACTAACAATCCAGTGATAAGCAGTATGGACTTTTTTGATCGCGCTCATACATATCTTCCATTAGGAATATTGATCTTAGCTGGGTTGGTTGGCGCGGTTGATGATTTAATGGGTGTATTCAAAATTGGTCCAAAGGGTGGCGGGCTTGGTATAAAAGAAAGAATATTTTTATATACATTTGTTGCTATAATTGGCGCTTACTGGTTTTATTTTAAGCTTGGTTGGGATATGATTCATATTCCAGGAATTGGAGATTTTATGATAGGGTTTTGGTATTTTCCGCTTTTTATTTTTATAATTGTTGCAACTTCATTTTCTTTAAACGAAACAGATGGGCTGGACGGTTTGGCGGGAGGAGTTACTTTACCAGCCTTCGGAGTTTTCGGAGCGATTGCTTTCGCGCAAGGAAATGTAGAGCTTGCTATGTTTTGCGCGGCGATAATTGGAACTCTGCTTGCTTTTTTATGGTTTAATGTTTATCCGGCAAGATTTATGATGGGCGATACTGGCTCAATGGCGCTTGGCGTAACCTTAGGTGTGGTTGCAATGCTGACGAACTCGTTTTTAATTCTGCCTTTTGTTTGTTTTATTCTAGTAATTGAATCGTTGTCGGTTATTATCCAATTAACCTCAAAAAAATTCAGGCACAAAAAAGTTTTTCGAAGCGCGCCGATACATCATCATTTTGAGGCAATGGGCTGGCCAGAGTGCAAAGTAACAATGAGGTTTTGGATTATTGCCTGGGTTATGGCGGCAATTGGGCTTGTGGTTGGATTGATAGGGATGGGAGTAACTTAAATTTTCAATTTCTAATCAATTTTCAATTTCATAATTTAAAAATTCAAAATTCAATAAAAATTAAAAATTAAAAATTTATTTCATGTTAGACATATTAATAAAAAATGGAATTGTAATTGATGGAACTGGGTCGAAAAGTTCTGCTGTTGATATTGGAATAGAAAAAGGGAAAATAACTATTTTTGAAAAAATAGGAAAAGTAGAGTCTAAAGAGGTTATAAACGCGGAAGGAAAAGTGGTTTGTCCGGGGTTTGTTGATATTCTTGATCATTCAGATAATTTTTGGACTATTTTTACAATACCAAGATTGGATAGCAAGGTTTTTGATGGAGTAACTACGATAATTGGCGGGAACTGTGGAACATCATTGTCTCCGATATTAAGTGAGGGGTCTATTAAGTCAATGAGAAAATGGGTAGATATTGGAAATATAAATATAAATTGGGATAGAACAAGTAATTTCTTTTTTGAATTAAATAAAAAAAATATTGGTCTTAATTTTGGAACTTTAGTTGGTCATGAAACTTTAAGGCGTGGAATATTGGGTGATCAAGTCAGAAAAATAACGGAAGAAGAAATAAAAATAATCGGAAGAATGCTTTCAGAAAGTTTGGAAGCAGGAGCTTTTGGAATGTCTACCGGTCTTGTTTTTTCACATGCAAGAGCAACTACTATATACGAAATAAATTTTTTAGCTGGAATGTTAAAAAACTATAATGCTTTATACACAAGTCATATTAGAGGGGAGTCTGAAGAATTGCTTCCAAGTATAAATGAAACCATTCAAATTGGGAGAGAAACGAATGTTCCAATAGAACTTTCGCATTTAAAAGCGGTCGGAGAAAAATATTGGCCAGATATGCAAAAAGCGATAGAGATGATCAATATTGCTAATGAAGAAGGAGTTGAAATTAGTTTTGATATATACCCATACGATACTACTGGATCTGTTCTATATATACTTCTTCCAGACTGGGTTTCTCAAGGAGGAAGAAAGGAAATGATAAGAAAGTTGAAGAGTCCTGAATTGAGAAAAAAAATTATAGAAGAAATGAAACAAATGGAGTACGATTATGACAATCTTGTTGTTTCTATTTGTCCAAGGTTAAAAGAAGCGGTAGGTAGAAAAATTGTAGATATTGCAAAAAGTCAAGAGATATGTCCGCAAGAAGTAATAATAGAATTGTTAATAAGCGCAAATGGTCATGTTATTATTTTTAATAAAGGGATTTTAGATGAAAATAATATAAGACTATCGTTACAAAATTCTTATTCAATAATTTCTTCAGCGGATGCTGCTTATAACAGTGAGTATGTAAGAACAGGAGAGCTTGTTCATCCGAGGTGTTTTGGAACATTCTCAAGGATTCTAGGCAAATATGTAAGAGAGCAGAAAGTTCTAAGTTTGGAAAGTGCCATTGAGAAGATGACTTCTAAGCCAGCTCAAAAGATTGGTTTGAAAGATAGAGGAATTTTAAAAAAGGGAAATTGGGCAGATGTTGTTGTTTTTGATCCTGAAACTATTACTGATAAAGCCGATTTTAATAATCCTTATCAATATTCAGAAGGAGTTGAGTGTGTAATTATTAATGGAAAGTTTGTCGTAAAAGAAAGTAAACACACAGGCGAGCTTGTAGGGAAGGTTCTAAAAAGAAGATAAATTATTTTAGTATGTTTATGTGTTCTGACTATTACTTAATTTTCTTAAAAAACTAAAGTTAAAATTATGTTTGAATCAGTCTATTTATCAATTCTTCTTGCTGGTTTTGGAGGTGGGGCAGTTAGGGGTTTGGTTGGTTTTACTAAACACCAATTTTCTTATAAAAATGTTGGATTCAATTTACCTTATTTTATAGCGATGATGCTTATTTCTGGAATCATTGGTCTTTTATCGGCTGTTGTTGTTAAAGAGTTAGGTCTATCATTTCTGGAATTAGATTATACTCCGGCGTTAGCTTTTGTTGTTGGTTATGCTGGCGGTGATTTTCTGGAAAATCTTTATAAAATTGTTGTTAAAAAATCTTCAATTTATACGGTTAAAAAATAATTTGGTTATCTTCATGGGTAATAATGGCAAAATAGATAATAGTATAGACAATTTAAGAAAATTATATCAGCAAGAATATGGAGTTGCTGTTTTTGATATTAAGATCAAAGAAGTAAAAAAAGGTATTGAATTAGAGGGCAGAGTTTTAACAAGAAGCCAGAGAGATGATATCATAGACGCTCTGAGAGAAAATAAAGAAAATGTTATTAAGGATAATATTAAGATCCTAGCGGATGCAAACGAAAGAAACGAGATTGGTTGGGCAGTTGTTAAATCTATTTCTATAGATCTAAGATCAAGATTTGTTTCTAATGAAGTGATAAATAAAAAAATTTTAAAAAGAGTTAGATGCTCGCAAGCGTTTAAAAATGAAATTTTGAGAATTTTATATAAAAATGAAGATCAACTGCTGGTCCAGCAGAACGATTTAACATTAGGATGGATAAACAGAAGAGAGGTTGTAATGAAGAGAAAAAGTTTATATAAAAAATGGAAAAGTGGCAATTTTGCTTTAAAGAATAAAACAATTAAAGTTAATAAAAAATTAAAGGACATTTTAATTAAAGAAGCAGAAAAGTATATAGGTGTAGGATATGTTCTTGGCGGGAAATCAAGAAAGGGTATTGATTGTTCTGGATTGATTCAAATTGCGTATAAAAATTCTTTGGGTGTAATTTTACCAAAGCATTCATGGGATCAAAAAGAAGTGGGGAAGAAAATAAAATTGAAAGATGTGAGAACTGGAGATTTGGTGTTTTTAATAAAAAAAAGCAACAAATATAAGCATGTTGGGATTGTGGAAAGGAAGTCAGAGTCCCTAGCGGAGACTCTGACATGGCGTAATATAAGTTTAATTCATGCTTCACTGGACAAGAAAAAAGTTGTTGAGCAAGATTCAGATAAAGTTTTTGAAAAGTACGATTTTGTGGAGGCGAGGAGAATTGTGGAGTAAAAAATTTCTACCCGGCTTTAGCCGAGGGTTTTGAAGCTTTAGCTTCACGAGTATTTGAGAATTCTTGAGGTTAAAATCTCATAAACCCTCGGCTGAAGCCAGGTAGAATTTTTTGGCTGGATCCAGCTACAAGACAATGACAAACAGATTAATTTAAAACTATGTCAAGTATCAATCTAAAAAATCTAAAAAACAAAAACATTCACATCGTTGGGATTGGCGGAGCAGAAGGAAGCGCGATTGCGGAGTTTTTGATTTCTCATGGAATCTCTTCTATTACTGGGCATGATTTTTCTTCAAAGGCAGACTTTAAAAAAGCTTTTTATAATACCCATTTGGGTTTAAAGTTAGAAAAAAGAGAGGAAGTATTGAATCATCTTTTGAATTTACCGATTAAAATTAATTTTAAAGATCATTACCTGGAAGATGTTGAAAAGGCGGATTTAATTTTTGTCTCGCAAGTTTGGTTTAAATATCCACAAAATTTGCCAATTTTAGAAAAGTTAAAAAATAATGGAGTTCAATTCAAAACTATCACTAATCTATATTTTGAATTAGCGCCATGTAAAATAATTTCTGTAACAGGAACAAATGGGAAGACGACAACAGCAAGATTAATTAATAGTATTTTTGAGGTTTGGACAGAAACTAAAGTTCGTTCTTTAAAATCAAATGTTTATTTTGCAGGGAATGATCGTCAAAATGTTCAGGTTTTAGATAAGTTAGGGAAAATGAAAAAAAATGATGTTTTAATTTTAGAAACAAGTAGTACTCAGTTATTACTGAATTCAGAAATAAGTCCGCAGATTGGAGTTATTACAAATATTACACCCAATCATATTGATGATCACGGAAGTTTTGAAAACTATATTGAAGCAAAAAAAAATCTGATTAGATATCAAGGAAAAGGAGATTTCGCGGTTTTGAACTGGGATGATGAACAGAGTAGAAAGTTTATAAAGTTTATAAAGTCAAAAGTACTTTTATTTAGCAGAAAGGAAGAATTGGAAAAAGGGTGTTTTGTGAGAGGCAACAATATTATACTGAGAGAAAATAGTAAAAATTGTGGAATAAAACAGAAGATTCTGAAACAAGTTCAGAATGACAATAATATTGTTTGTAATATTAATGATATAAAAATTCCTGGTAAGCATAATTTGGAAAATGTTTTGGCGGCGGTTTCCGTTGCTTATCTTTATGGCATAGATTCGGAAATAATAAAAAAGGGCATATTAGAATATACTGGCATAAAGCATAGACTAAAACTCCTTTACAATATAGATGGAATCAAATATTATGATGATACGCAAGCGACTACTCCTGAGGCAACAATTGCTGGGATTGAATCTTTTGGTGGTGATATTATTTTATTAGCAGGAGGAGATGACAAGGGAATGAGTTATAAAAAATTGGCGGAGAAAATAAATGATAGGGTTAAATTACTTGTTTTGTTTTCTAGTGATGCTTCGGATGAAATTGAAAAGTTAATTGATAAAAACAAAGTAGATTTTGTAAGAGTGAAAAATTTTAAACAAGCGATTAAAACTTTGAAAAAATATTATAAAAAAACCGATTTCACAAAAGATGGCACGGTTTTAATTTCTCCAGCAACAGCACATTTTTATTCAAAATATATAGAGAATTCTAATAAAAGTTTAAAAGAATGGATTAAATCAATAAAGCAGTAAAATTATTGTGTTATTAATATTATTCGCATTGTTCTATTGCTAAATTGTTAAATTGTTACGCTACTTATAGCAATAGAGCAATGTAACAATAGAGCAATAGAGTTCTTATTTTTCTTCTTCAACAAGTTCCAATTTAATTGGATCTGCTGAGATAACTTCATGTTCTGCTCCGCAAGCGGGGCAAATCAGAATATCTCCTAAATCAGGCATTTCCTCTTCAATTGGAATTGGTGTTTTACATTCTTGGCAAATTGGCATATGTTTAATTTAATGATTAACTTTACTAAGGAGTTGGAAGTAAATAATCTTCCAACTGGCGAAATTATGAAATGTTATTTACTTCCAACTCCTTAAATTATAGTCTATTTCTGTATTTATGCAATATTTTAAAATAAGTTGTTTAAATAATAAAGTATTTTTCTATGTCAAACTTTCTAAATAAAATTAATAAAAACGAAAAAGGCATCTGGAGATATGCTAATTTTTATGATGAGTTTATAAGGCAGGAAAATAGGTTAAGTTTAGGTAATAGAGGCTTAGTTATTATTACAACAGGGGCTAAGCCCCTGCAGAGTGTTTATTTTAAGCGTGAAGATGAAAATTTTACAGGATCGCTTAAAGATAGAAGTCTTGCTTATCAAGTTTCGCTTGCTAAACAAAATAATAAAAAAGAATTAGTGATTTCAACTTCTGGCAATGCAGGAATTGCGGCTGCGGCATATTGTCAAAAAGCGGGAATAAAATTATATGTTTTTATATCTCCAAAAACAGAAAAAGCAAAAATTAAGGAGATGCAAAAATATAGTCCAATAATTATAAAATCAAAACGGGCAATACGATTGGCAAACTATCTAGCGGCAAAATATAAAGTAGAAAATCTTAGACCATCTGTTAATGGTTCTTCAATTGAAGGTTTTAAGTCAATTGCATTTGAAATATTTGAGAATTTAGGTAAAATAAACGCAATTTTCACTTTTGTTACAAGTGGAAGTTCGTTTGTTGGAATTGGCAGGGCTTATCAGTATTTATTAGAAAATAAGGAAATAGAAAAAATGCCGAGATTATATGCAGTTCAAAACAATGACAAATCTTCTATTGCTGGGAAATTAGGGATAAAAAATACAAGACGACAAAAAGAAATTTTAAAAATTATAGAATTAACTGGTGGAAAAATAATTTCTGTAAATAATAACGAAATTTTAGAGGCGAAAGGTATATTAGAAAAAAATGATATCCATACTTCTCTAGAGGGATGCGCGAGTTTTGCGGGAATTATTAACGCAACTAAAAAAAATAACTTTAATAAAATCGTTTGTATTCTTTCTGGGAAATTGAGAAAAGAAATCAGTGAAATTGATGAAAGTGAAATCTATAAGGCGGAAGATCTTAGAGAGGTGGATGAGACAGTAGCTAGTATCTAGTATTAAGTATCAAGCTTAATACTTAATACTAGGTACTTAATACTAATTAATGTTATTCATAAAATGATTAATGATTATAAGAAAATCAATAAAAAATTAAATACCAAGAGTATTGGTCCCATTTTTTTTGTTACTCCAAATCCGATTTATGCGATAGGGCTTGAAAAGATTATTAAAAATTATTTTGTAATATGTTCGCAAAAATCTGATATTATTCACTATCTTCAAAAAGAAAAAGTTTCAGTTCTGTGTTTAAATGACGATAAAATAAAAAATGCTGGTAAAATTTTAACTAATGAAAGAGTTATTGAATATATAAAAAATAAATCAAAAAGTAATGTAGCAAATGTTATTACTTTTAAACCAAGTCCGATGATCCAGCGAATATGCAAGGATAATAGTTTTAGATATTTGGGAAATGATTGGAAGTTGAATAGGGATTTAGAAGATAAAATTAAATTTGTTGAAGTGACAGAAAAATTAAAAATTTCAAATGCTAATAGTAAGATAATCAAATTAGATAAAAATAATTGCTCACTGGATTTTTCTAGAAATAAAAAATTTGTTGCTCAACTTCCTAGAGGATTTTCTGGTAATGCTACTTTTTTCATTGAAGATAAAAATGATTTAGACGAAATGTTTAAAAAATATGAAAACAGAAAAGTTAAATTATCAGAATACTTCAAAGGAGAGACATATACAATAAACGCTTGTGTTATTGGAAATGAAATATTAATAAGCAAACCAATATTTCAAATTACAGGACTTTCTTCTTATAATAAAAATAGTTTTGGGACGTGCGGTAATGATTATATTTATCCCGAAAAACTTAAAAAAGAACAAAGAAAAAATATTTTTGATTGTACTAAAAAAGTTGGAGATTATATAAAAGAAATTGGATACAAAGGGATTTTTGGACTAGATTTTGTTATTAGTGATAAAAAAATTAATTTAATAGAAATTAATCCTCGTATTATTGGCTCAATGTCACTTTTTACGAAACTTCAGATTCAAAATAATCAAATCCCTTTTTTGTCTTTGAGCATTTTAGAATTTGTAGCTTCCGTTATAATAAAGAATGATAATTTTAAAGAATGGGATGAAAGAAATAGTTTTAACGCTTCACAATTAATATTAAGAAATACTAAAAGTAAACCAATCAAGATAACAAAGAGTTTAAAATCTGGAATTTATAAAATTAAAGAAAATAAATTAGTTTTTAGAAAAGAAGCATACGGCATAGATGAAAAAATGAAAGAAAATGAATTTTTAATTCAATGTTCTGCGAAAGGTCGTGTAGTAAGTCCTGATATAGAATATGCAAATGTGCAAGTTAGTTATGGGATAATGAAAGATAAGCGGCAATTTAAGTCTTGTTTTAGCAGAATAATTAATCTTGTGCTAGAAAATATTAACACAAAGGCATTATAATTAATTGTTGTATTGTTCTATTGCTCCATTGTTAAAATAAAAATATCCAACAATATAAAAATATAACAATATAATGTTAATTTATGAAATCTAAAAATTATGACAAAACATTATTAACCACAGTTTTACTGCTGTCTGTTTTTGGTTTGGTTATTATCTCAAGCGCTAGCGTGGTTATGAGCTATAATAATTTTGGATACAATCACTATTATTTACTTCATCAATTTTTATATGGATTTTTGCCTGGAACTGTTCTTTTGTTTCTTTTTCAAAAAATTGATTATAAAATACTTAAAAAGTATGCTTTGTTTTTCTTGATTATTACGCTGATTCTTTTATTAATAGTTTTTATTCCCGGTTTAGGATTTGGCCTGAAAGGAGCTAATAGATGGATAGATATTGCGGGAATAAGTTTTCAACCTTCAGAGTTTATCAAATTAATTTTTATTCTATATCTCGCTGCTTGGCTTGAAAAGAATAAGAAGAACGCAAGGGATTTTTCAAATTTGCTAATCCCTTTTATTGCTGTAGTCTTAATTATAGCTATTCCCTTGATAATGCAACCGGATATAGGTACTCTTAGTATTATTGTTTTTACGGCTGTAATTATGTATTTTATATCAGGGACAAAGATAAGTCATATTTTTGTTCTCATCCTAGGTGGTTTTACCGGATTATTCTTATTGGTGCAAATCGCGCCATACCGAATGAATAGATTTATGGTATTTATGCATCCCGAAATTGATCCTCAAGGAATTGGATATCAAATAAATCAAGCCTTACTAGCAATTGGTTCTGGCGGAATTTTTGGTCTTGGGTTTGGGCATAGTAGACAGAAGTTTAATTATCTTCCTGAACCAATAGGCGATTCAATTTTTGCTATTGTAGGAGAAGAACTTGGTATGATTGGATTGTTTATTATTATGGTTTTGTTCTTTATTTTTGCTTTAAGGGGATTTAAAATTGCTAGTCATGCTTCTGATAATTTTGGAAAATTTGTTGCTATTGGAATCACATCTTGGATTACTTTTCAAGCATTGATTAATATGGCTGCCATAACATCACTAATTCCTTTAACTGGTATTCCATTGCCGTTTATTAGTTATGGTGGGTCAGCGCTAATAACTTCGTTAGTCGGAGTAGGCATTTTGCTTAGTATTTCAAGATATGGGAAGTAAGTATCTAGTATTAATAATTTTGAATTTAAAATTTTGAATTTTGATTCAATTTTTAATCTC
The DNA here is from genome assembly GCA_034660995.1 of Patescibacteria group bacterium. Classification (GTDB taxonomy): domain Bacteria; phylum Patescibacteriota; class Minisyncoccia; order JAHIHE01; family JAGLIN01; genus JAYEKL01. The sequence goes on from JAYEKL010000120.1 coordinate 20,176, forward strand.
TTCCGGGTATAATTCCCCGCCCCTTGGGGCGTATCTTTATAATTCTAACAAAGATACCCCGTCCGCTTGCGGCGGGGAGTTTCATTAAACGAATTTTTAATTTTTAAATACGATTAGGACTTCTTCACTTTAATTAAATATTCACACAGACAGAGGCTTAGCCTCTCTGCGCTGATTTTATTATTACGGTTTATCTTTATATAGAAAAAAATACTTTAAATAAAAGATAATCGTGTAGAGGCTAAGCCTCTATGGCGAGATAAAATAAGGAAGTCCTAACAATATTAAAACGCTTGTTTAAAAATTTAGTCATTCAGTAATTCAAAATTGAATCAAAATTCAAAATTTTAAATTCAAAATTATTAATACTATATATTAGATACTAATGCATTTCTCTTCTTTTTTTGTCTGAAAAATGCTAAAATTAAAGTATAATAAATTTAAAATAAATATATGAGAGTTTTATTTACAGGAGAGTCTTTAAAGGGGTATTTATATCCAATAATTGCGGTTTTTGAAAAACTTGAAAAACTTGAGAGTAAATCTTCTGAACCTTTAGAGGTAATGCTTATAAGTTCAAAGAGTCATTTCTTACATGAAATGATTGGTGGGACGAAAATCTCGTACAAGGTTATACAAGCCGCGAAGCAGAGAAACTCTTTCTCTCTTTTGATTATTGTTGATTTTTTTAAATTTATTATTGGTTTTTTTCAGGCTATAATCTATATTTTTGATTATATGCCGGATGTTATTTTTTCAAAAGGAGGATATGTTTCTTTGCCGGTCGTTATGGTTGGTTGGATATTTCGTATTCCTATAATTATTCATGAATCTGACGCAATTGCAAGCCCCTCGGATAAATTTATGTTTCGTTTTGCGAAAAAAGTAGCAGTTTCTTTTAAAGATAGCAAGGAAGTTTATGTTTCTCCGAAAGTGTTTTTTTCAGGAAATCCTATAATAAGTTTCGTTACACAAGGAGATAGAGAAAAATCTATAAAGAATTTTGTTCTAAATGAAGAAAAACCAATTATTTTTATTATGGCAGGAAGTACAGGATCGGAAGAAATAAATAAGCTTGTGCTAGGTATTCTTCCTGATTTACTAAGAGACTATCAAATTATTCATCAGTGCGGTATTGTTAATTATAATGGAGTTAGATCAATTATTGGGAAAATGAATATTCCTAATTTGAATGATTATCATTTATTTCCATTTTTTAGAAAAAGAGCTTCTGAGGCTTATGCGGCTTGTGATCTTGTGGTCAGTAGAGCCGGCGCAAACACTGTCGCAGAGATTATGGCTGTAGGAAAGCCAAGTGTTTTAATTCCTCTTGCGTCAGCAATAAGCGATAAACAAAAAAAGAACGCATTCCATTATTCTGAATCAGGCGCGGCAATTTTATTAAGTGAAAAAAATCTTAAGCCTCATTTGCTTTTAAGTGTTGTTCATGATATTTTTCAGAGTCATTTAAAAATTATTGAAATGCAAAGAGCTGCTAGAAAGTTAGCTCAGCCAGAAGCTGCTGAAAAAATAGCAAAAAAAATTATTGAAATAGCAAAATAATTATTGAATTACGAATTATGAATATAAACCTTAATACTATAAAAAAAATTCATTTCATAGGTATCGGAGGGATTGGTTTGAGTGCGATTGCCAGATTTATGAAAGAAGAAGGAAAAGAAGTAAGCGGTTCTGATTTGAGCCTTTCTTTGGTAACGGAAAAATTGGAAAAGTTGGGAATAAAAATTCAAATAGGGCAGTCAGAAAAAAATATTTCTCAGGATATAGATTTGATAATCTACACGACTGCCATTCCAAAAAATAATTCTGAATTGAGAAAAGCAAAAGAATTAGGAATAAAAATGATTACTTATCCTGAATCACTGGGGTTAATTTTTAATAACAAATTTGGTATTGCGGTTTGCGGGACACATGGTAAATCGTCAGTTTCTGCTATGGCAGGATTACTTTTGGACGATGCTAAACTGGATCCATCTATTATTGTAGGAAGTATTTTACCGAGATATAAAAGTAATTTGCGTGTTGGTAAAGGTGAATATTTTATTGCTGAAGCGTGTGAATATGAAAGATCGTTTCTAAGTCTTTACCCCAGAATTATTATTTTGAATAATATTGAGCTTGATCATACGGATTATTATAAAGATATAGATGATATGAAGAGCGCGTTTGAGGAATTTGTTTCGCATTTGCCAGAAAATGGAACACTGATTATAAATGGAGACAGTCCGGAAATTTCCAATTTCCAATTTCCAATTTCTAGTGAATTTCCAATTTCCAATTTTAAAATTTTAAAGTTTGGTTTGAAAAAAAATAATGATATTCAAGCTCGTGATGTTGAATTTAAAGACGGGGAAACTAAATTTAAAGTGATTTATAATGTTCCTACCCTTTTAGGTGGGGCTAAGGGTGGTAATAAAGATTTGGATGAGTTTGTTTTGAAAGTTCCAGGACTTTTCAATGTCTATAATGCTCTTGGCGTGATTGCTTTGGGGTTAACTTTAGAGGTTCCAGCTGATGTTATAAAAAAATCTCTGGCGAATTATTTAGGGATTTGGCGTAGGTTTGAGATAAAAGGGGAATATAAAAATGCTTTAGTAGTTTCTGATTATGCTCATCATCCAACAGCGGTAAAAGCAACTATTGAAGCAACAAAGCAGTTTTATCCTGGAAAAAGAATTTTTGTTGTTTTCCAGCCGCATCAGCATAATCGAACAAAAGAATTGTATAAAGATTTTTTAAGCAGTTTTAATGACGCGGATACTGTAATTTTATCTGAGGTTTTTGATGTGAGGGGGAGAGAGGAAACTGATGATCAAAATATTAGTTCGTTGGATTTGGTGAATGATATTAAAAAATGGCAATCTAATCGCTGGCTCCATAGTCCCGATAGGGCTGTGGAGCCTATTGTGCAAAAAGGCTCTACAGTTCCAAAGAGACTATGGAACCAGCATAGCGGTTCTATTTTCTACGCAAAAGATTTAAAAGAAGCGAGAAAGCTGATTGACGAAAATATTAAATTTGACGATATTTTGTTAATTATGGGAGCGGGAGATATATATAAGGTGGCAGACGATTTAGTAAAGTAAATTTATGATTAAAATTCAAGAAAACATTTCTCTTTCAAAATATACTTCGTTTAAAATTGGCGGTCCAGCGAAGTATTTTTGTGTTGCGAAAAATACTAGTGAAATAAGGGAAGCATTAGAATTTGTGAAGAAAAATAAATTGAAAGTTTTTATTTTAGGAGGAGGAAGTAATCTCTTAGTTTCTGACAAGGGGTTTGATGGAATTGTAATACGAATTACGAATTACGAATTACGAATTACGAATAATGAAATTTCTGTCGGAAGTGGATTATCTTTGGCTAAATTAGTCAATGAATCAGTTAAATATAATTTAGCAGGTCTTGAATGGGCGGCGGGGATTCCGGGAACTGTTGGTGGGGCGATTGTGAATAATGCGGGAGCAAATAGAAAATGTATGGGGGATGTGATGGAGGAAATTGAGGTTTTGGAAATTAATCGTTGGCTCCATAGCCCCGATAGGGCTGTGGAGTCTATTGCGCAAAAAGGTTCTACATTAACACACTCCAAACCCTTCTCAAGAGGGGAATTGTCACAATGGAACCAGTGTATATTCACTAACAAACAGTGTAATTTTTCTTATCGCGATAGCATTTTCAAAGAGGAAAAAAAATATATTATTTTAAATGCTGTTTTAAAGTTAAAAAAGGGAAATCAGGATGAAAGCAGAAAAATAATTGCTAAAATTCTAAAATTAAGAAAAGAAAAACAACCTCTAGAATATCCAAGCGCAGGAAGCGTGTTTAAAAATCCAACTATTGATGATAGTCAGTTAGCAAAGTTGAAAAAAGAATTTCCAGAATTAAATAAAATTGTTAAAAATAATACTATTTCAACTGGCTGGCTAATTGAACAAATTGAGGGATTAAAGGGTAAAAAAATTGGTGGAGCGATGATTTCAGAAAAGCATTGCAATTTTATCGTGAATACAGGAAATGCCAAGGCAGAAGATGTGGTTATACTTATTAGTCTAATTAAGCAAAAAATAAGAAGTCATTTTGGGATTCAGCTGAAAGAGGAAGTGGAGTATGTTGGATTTTAATTATTACATTGCTATATTATTACATTGCTATATTGTTATGTGCGACAATTTGGCAATATGACAATTTAACAGTTTAGTTCTTGACATTTTTTTCGTTTCATCTATAATGCAGAGTCAGAGTTGTTCTTTATAAAATAAACAGAAAATTCACCAGTCGTGAAAGTTTGGTATTGTTTTGGAGTTCACGCTTTAGCGTGTAAAACTTACAGGTTAAAACCTGAACTCCAAAATAAAATAACAAATTTTTATAACTGGTGAATTCAGAAGGGATTTGCTGGTTACACAATAAATAGGTGATGAGTATGGAAACTGAAACTGTAAGAGAATTGTTAAGTAGAGCACATTCTCTCTATGATGATGGAGAGTGGAACGCGTCTCTTGAGATTTTAGAAAATCAGGAGATAATAAAGCGGGCTTCTTTCAAAGAGATAAGAGAAGCAGCGGTTTTGGCAGGGTTTAACTACTGGAAAAAGGGCGAAAAGGAGAAGGCCTTTCTCTTGTGGATTAATGTTACTGGTCGAGTATTTGAGGGTTGGACGAGGATCGAGGTAGCCAGCGCTCATGCCGGGCTTGGCATGTATTATGCTGAGAGAGATGAAAAAGGTATGGCGTTGGAACATGCCCGGCTTGCCCAAGATCTTTTGCCGGAAGACGCTACACTCAATCATGTAATGCATCTAAATTCTTGCGGTATTACAATGGCGAAAATAGGGGAGCTTGAAAGAGCGGAGGAGATTCTGAAAAAAGTTGCCAAGATAAATGAGCAACTTGAGAAATCTGATGATCCTGTTATCGCCCGAAAAGCAAAACACCAGCGAGCCAAAAATGGTTACAACTTGGTATCGCTCATCCTGATTCTGCAGAGAAGATGGGACGAAGCTTTTTCTGAGTTGGAGCTTGAAGTAATACCTCGTTATCAAAATGTCGGCGCTGAAACCGATGAAGCGGCAGCATGGCATCGAATGAGCGAGATAGCTGAAAGCACAGGTGATCTTTATGTGGCTTATGCTCATGAGAAGAAATCGCTATATCTCTGGGAGAGACATCAAAAGAATGCTCCTGGCAGAGTCAAAATGGCTCTGGAAAATATCAGAGAGATAGAAGCGAAAATGAGGGAACAGGAATAATTCTACCCTCTTCTTTTTTTACCCAAAAAATGATAAGATAAAAGTAGAGACGGCGATTTATCGCGTCTTGATGACAGACGAGACGCGATAAATCACAATCAAGACGCGATAAATCGTCGTCTCTACGAATAAAAAATAAAACCTTATGTTCGGACTTTTTGAAAATCATCACAATTTATATTTTTGGCTTCCTAAAATAGAAAAAACTACCTTTGACGTTTCATTGGTACATTTTTTGTTGATGTTTGGATATAAGCTTTTCTCACTCTATTATCCGCTTTTTTTAATCTCTATTGGATTTTCGATAATAAATGTGGGTAGTATCTATCTTCTTACTTATTCTGTGATTGCTGTTTCTTCGGTAATAATAAATTATTATATTCACAGGTTTAATCCATCAAAGGTTGCGGCGATTGGAATTTTCGGATATGGAATTTTCGCGTTACTAATGATTGTAAGCCATAATTTAATAGTTTTTTATATCGCTCAAATAATTCTTGGTTTTTCCGCGGCAGCTTGGCTTGTTTCTCTGAAATTGATTTTAATGAAATCAAAAACGGACAGTAAAAGTAGGAGTTTTGGCTGGTTCTATTCTATGCCTCATTATGCTGCTGCTATTGCTCCTGTTATTGGCGGATTAGTTATCTGGAAATTTGGTTTTACAGGAGTTTTTGCTTTGAGTGTTTTGATTCAGTTCGCTAACGCATTTTATGCTTATAAGAGACTAAATGGAAAAACCCATAATTGGTTCTATAATTCCAGTCGGGTTGTGAGGTCTATTACGCAAAAAAAAGAATTGTGGAGTCAACATAAATTAAGAGCAAGTATAAGAAAAAATTATAGTAATATTTTTAAAATTATAAGACTTGATAAAGCTTTTATTTTAATTTTAATGTCTCTTTTTTCTGCTCTAGTTCTTGGCGGAATTTATAGAGCATTCTTTGTTTTGTTTTTAGAGAATCTTTATTTTTCCCAAGAGGAAGTAATCAAGCTTATTGCTATTGGGTCTATTGTTTATTTCCCACTTTCAATAATAGTTATAAAAATAATGGGAAAGTTAAAAAATGTAAAAATTATAAGTAGTGGGATGGCTATAGAGGGAGCTGTAACAATTATTCTTGGAGTTTTTGCAAATGTAATGAATTTGTTAGGACTATTTACAATTATGATAATTGATACTCTTGGAGCGTTATTACTTGGAAGTGGGAAAAGCGCCCTACTTTCTAAAAAGTTAAAAAATTATCAAGAAGAAGCGTCAACAATAGATACTGTTTTAACAACCATTTGTCCGGCAGTTGGGGCTTTCGTCGGAGGTATTGCGATTTCGTATATTGGATTTCAAAGTACTTTTTTAATTATGGGAATAATTGTATTTATGATGGGAATTATTTCTTGGTTTTATAAGTTGAAAGCTTAAAATACAATTTCTGTTTTGTTAAAATTCGTTTGCTCTAGTTTCCTGACTGGAGCGTCTTGCGGTAAAAATAAGTTTGCGAAATCACAAAAGGCTTTAGTCGGGAGACTGGATCCAACAGAAAGCTTTGTTAGTATGTTTATGTGATATCCCCTTGATAAATCAAAAATCTATGTTATCATAAGATATATAACCAATTAAAACAAAAGCAATGAATATTATTATAAAAGGAACTAATTTAGAGCTTCATAATGATTTGAAAGAGTATGTAAATAAAAAAATTGGCGGACTGAAGAAATTTATTGAAAACGATAATATAGATACAAATAGTGTAATAGCCAGAGTTGAACTCGCAAAGACAACACAGCATCACAAGCATGGAGATATTTATATGGCAGAGGTTAATTTACAATTTCCAGGGAAGATGATTAGGAGCGTTGATAAAAGTGATGATATTTACAAGTCAATTGATAAAGTCAAAGACGAACTTAGGGAAATGGTAAATAGTTATAAAGATGAAAAAACCACAAAGATAAGAAGGGGAGCAAGAATGATAAAAAAATTGAAAGGAATTTCTCCTTTAGCGTGGGCGAAAGGAGAATTTAGGAAGTTTAAGATTAGGAAAGAGAAATAAAAAAATAGATAATATTAATAATTTTGAAGCCATGCTCATATTGGTTCAGGACTCTGTCCTGAACCAGATATTTTTTGAGAGCGTATTTGAAAAACTTTGTGAACTTAAAATAAACTTTTTACTTTAAACTTATTCTATGTCAATTTTAAACAAAATATTTGGTGATCCGAACGAGAAAGAACTAAAGAAAATTCAACCAATCGTTAATGAGATTAATCAACTGGAAGAAAAGTTCCAGTCTTTTTCCGATGAGGAATTAAAAAATCAAACGAAAATATTTAAAGAAAGAGTGGAAAAAGGCGATACACTTGATCAAATTTTACCTGAGGCTTACGCTGTTGTAAGAGAAGTATCTAAAAGAGTTATGGGACAGAGGCATTATGATGTGCAGTTAATTGGAGGAATTGTTTTACATCAGGGAAATATTTCTGAAATGAAAACTGGTGAAGGAAAGACTCTTGTTTCAACTCTGCCCATATATTTAAACGCGCTTACTGGCAAAGGAGTCCATCTTGTAACTGTAAATGACTATTTATCCAAAAGAGATGCTAATTGGATGGCGCCAATCTATCATTTTTTAGGTCTGAGCGTTGGTATAATTCAACATGATGTGTCATATCTATTTGATCCACAGGCAAAACCAGATGAAGATGAAGTGACGGTAGAAATGGAAAATTTGAAGGAAATCAAGCGTAAGGAAGCTTATGCGTGTGATATAACTTATGGAACAAATAATGAATTTGGTTTTGATTATTTGCGTGATAATATGGCAGTTAATAAGAGTCAAATGGTTCAGCGAGAACTGAATTATGCGATTGTTGACGAAGTTGACAGTATTCTTATTGATGAAGCGAGAACGCCTTTGATTATCTCTGCGCCAGACACAGAATCAAACACAATGTATCAAACATTTTCGCGCATTGTACCGAAATTGGAAAATGAAAAAGATTATACTGTTGATGAGAAAATGAGAGCGGTAAGTTTAACTGATGAAGGGATAGAAAAAGTGGAAGAAATGCTTGGGATGAAAGATATTTATAGCGAAGGTGGAATAATGTTTGTTCATCATTTAGAACAAGCGTTAAAAGCAGAGATATTATTTAAAGGAGACAAAGATTATGTTGTCAAAGACGGTGAGGTAGTTATTGTTGATGAGTTTACTGGACGAATGATGCCTGGTAGAAGATTTAGCGAGGGACTTCATCAAGCGATAGAAGCGAAAGAAAATGTAAAAGTTCAGAAAGAAAGCAAGACTTTAGCTACTATAACTTTTCAAAACTATTTTAGGATTTATGATAAACTTTCTGGAATGACAGGGACGGCTGTTACTAACGCTGAAGAATTTTCGAAAGTTTATGATTTGAGAGTTATAATAATTCCTTCCAATAAACCTATTACAAGAAAGGATAATGTGGACTCAATATATAAAACAGAGAGAGGAAAGTTCACAGCATTAATTCGTGAAATAAAAAAACGGAACAAGAGTGGACAACCTGTTTTAGTTGGTACTATTGCTATTGATAAATCAGAACTTCTAAGTGAGATGCTTAAAAAAGAGGGAATTTCACATAATGTTTTAAACGCTAAATTTCATGAAAAAGAGGCGCTTATTATTTCTAATGCTGGACAGAGCGGAGCTGTGACAATCGCTACTAATATGGCAGGAAGAGGAACGGATATTAAGCTTGGAGAAGGAGTTGAAAAGGTAGGAGGATTATGTATTTTTGGAACAGAGCGTCATGAAGCAAGAAGAATTGATAATCAGTTAAGAGGAAGATCAGGGAGACAAGGTGAGCCAGGAGAAACTAGATTTTTTGTTTCTATGGAAGATCATGTGATGCGGGTTTTTGGTTCGGATAAGATGAAAATGGTAATGGACAAATTAGGAATAGACGAAGATATGCCGATTGAGAATTCTTTTATTTCTAAATCAATTGAAAATGCGCAGGGAAAAATTGAAGGATATAATTTTGATATTAGAAAGCATGTTTTAGATTACGACGATGTAATGAATAGACAGAGAGAAGTAATATATAAAAAACGGAGAGAAGTTTTGGATATAACAAAAAATATTGAAAAAGCAGAGAAAGAGATTAACAAGGATAATTTTCCAGAACTTTTAAAACTTAAAGATAAAATTCTGGAGATGTTTGAAAATCAATCACAATATATTGTTTCAATACACAGCGTTGAAAACAGAAGCGCTTGGAATGCAAAGGGAATACTAGAGGCAATTCGCAAGATTATACCTATTGATAGTGATTTTGAAAATAAGATTAAAGGGATTATAAATTTAGATAAGCCAGATGAAGAAGCGAGGAGTTTAGCGACAGAACTAATCTTCGGAGTTTTGTCTGATGCTTATAATAAAAGAGAAGACGAGATTGGTTATGAAGCTATCAGGCAGATAGAAAAAATGGTAATACTTCGCAGTGTTGATATGCTTTGGATGGAGCATCTTGATTCAATGGATAGATTAAGGGATGGTATAGGTCTTCAAGGTTATGGCCAGAAAGATCCGTTGGTTGAATATAAAAAAGAGAGTTATCGTATGTTTCAAACTTTGTTGGGTTCAATTGAGGAAAATGTACTTTCCGCAATATTCAAAATTCAAATTGTTAAAAAGGTTGAATCTCCAATGGAAAATAAAAATATTTCAACAAGCGGAGGCGGAGAAGAATCTAATATATCAGTTCCAGAAACTGTCAAAAAAATAGGTAGAAATGACCCTTGTCCATGCGGAAGTGGAAAGAAGTATAAAAAGTGTTGTATGGGGAAGTAAATTTATTTTAACATATAAACATTTTAACATACTAACACCTTAACTTATTCCCCTCTTGAGAGGGGTAAGGGGTGTGTAACAGGCTTTTTAACACACCCCCCAGCCTTCTCTCTAGAGGGGAATTATAAGAAAATCAGCAGACCCCAAGTATAACAATACAAATATTTGACAATTTGACAATTCTAATATAAATTTAATCTTGTGAGTGGTGAATAGTAAAATAAATCGTAGCAGTGGATTCCCGCCTCCGCGGGAATGACAATGGTAAACTTTATAACTTTATAACTTTTTAACCTTATAACTTTGATGTCCAGTAAACAAAAAACTATATTTAACTTTTTGCTTGTAATAATTTTAGCGGTAGTAACTGCTTATGTTGTTTATCCAAAAAATCAAGGGA
>JAYEKL010000121.1:0-6594 GCA_034660995.1 Patescibacteria group bacterium
AGTGAAAAAGTAATAAATAGTAAAATAATAAAAGGTGATTTGGATGGGTAATGAGATTTTTAGTAAAATCAAAATTCAAAAAACACCGCAATTTTGCGGTGTTTTTTATTATTTGAAATATATTTTATTTATATCCTCCTACTGACTTCGTCGCTTTTTTAAATCCTGTTTTTTATAAAAATAATTTATTGTAATATTTATTTTGCTGTTTCTTTCCGAGGTTGATTCTGTGGAGTCTTATCTTTTTCAATGCTTACAAATTTAACTCTTTTTTTATTTCCATTAAATCTAATAATTTGTTTTTCAGTGAACCTTACAAAGCCGTCAATTACAGCAAAAATTGTATGATCTTTGCCTTGCATAACGCCTTTTCCAAGTCTGAATTTGCTTCCCCTTTGTCTGACAATAATGCTACCAGCTTTTGCCACTTGATTTCCAAAAATTTTTACACCTAAATATTTAGGTTTACTATCGTTTAGGTTGGACGCGGTACCGCCCGCTTTCTTATGTGCCATAATGATTAAGTTTAAAGTTAAAAGTTTGTAAAGTTATAAAGTTTTTGTCATCCTGAATCCATTTATTTATTCTCAAATATTACTACCTCTCTCGCGACAATTTGGTCTGGTCTGCTGTAAACTATAGAGTTTCTAGAGGTTATTTTTGTATATTTTGTAATGAATTTCTCGTCTAATGGACATATGATAGAATAGCCTATTTTTTCTAGTTTGTCAATAAAAGGTGTAAATACATGTTGTTTTTGATTTATTCTATAAGCAGGAAGAGTAACGACTATTTTTGCTTTTTTTCTTAGCACACTCTTTGAAGCTTGAAAAAATCTCAAATACATTTTTTCCAAAGTATTAAAATTTTGCCTAACCTCTTGTTTTTTGGGTGTTTTTTTGTAAACTGGACCTAAGTTAGACTCTGTTACAATCGCGTCAATAGAATTTGGTTTTATTTTTTTTGATATATTTCCAATATCTGATTGAAAAATTTTGTAATCAGGATATTTTAGAATATATTTTTTGGAAATCCATTCTAAATTAGTTTTAGAGTTCTCAATTTGTTTGTCGTTTGCGTCACTTCCAATAATTTTATAATCATTCAATAATGCTTCTTGAAGAATCGTTCCTATTCCGCAAAATGGATCAAAAATAGTTTGCCCTTCTTTTATATTTGCCAGATTGATCATAATTTGAGCAAGTTTTGGAGGAAGCATCCCGATATGAGAGTCTCTGCATGGTCTGTCGTAATCACGCTTTGAATAGCTTTCTACGTCTTGCACGGCTATAGTTTTTGATAGAATTATTTTATCATTTGACATTATAATATTGAATTCCGATCCTTTCACAGTTAGTTTATTTTTGAAAATTGAAGCGCTATTTAATTCCATTGTTTTATTGTCTGGAAAAACTATTCTTACGCTTGATTTTCCAATCAACGATTTTTTTATATTTTTAAATCTTGTTTCAATTTCTCTAAATTCTCTATATATTTCTGAATCCTCTTTCTCTTTTGTTTGATAAAAACTATAACCAATAGTTTTCTTGCCAGGCATTTTTTCATTAACGATAAAATTGATCTTTTCAAAGACATCTTCTAAATTTTGGTAAGAATCTAAAAACACAGCTATTTTTATAGTTCCACCCATTTGAGGAAGTAATTCCTTAAAATCTATGTCATTTTTTATATCAAGAGTAAGCATCTCCCTTGATATGAATTTCATGCTATATTCAGTTTTTGTTTTATTTAGTGCTGCTTGCAGTTCGGCGATTGATAAAGCAGGTATGCGTCCTAAATGGAATATATATTTCATAATTTGTTAATAATGGTTTATAATAAGATAAATTGTTACATTGTTAAATTGTTGTATTGTTATTATATCATTATTTATTGAACTGTTTAAGCACAGGTTATTTGAGAATAATAATGAGGAGCGATATAATAATTTAATAATAGAATAATATTGCGTATGATCCATAATATAATAATGTAGAAATGCAAACAGAATTTACGAAAAATTTTACAAAAAACAATCGGGAAAAAATGTTTTTATTGATTGGCTTTTTTCTTGTTCTTCTTTTTGGATTTTTTTCTGGATATTTTTATCTCTCTAGTCAAATAGATAAGCAGGGGATAGTTATGGTTGATGCCAATCAGAATTGTAAAGACTTGTTTAATTTAAAGTCTGTAGATGATAGCTCTAGTTTTAATTTAAATTCTAATTCACAAGTAAAGGGGGAACAAGATAAATCTGAAAATATAATTTTACAAAATAAAACTGGAGCTTTTGTCGCCAGTAAAAACAGTAAAATTTATCACAAACCAGATTGTAGATATGTAAAGCGGATTAAAGAAAAGAATAAAGTTTGGTTCCAGTCAGCCAAAGAGGCTGAGGATAGGGGATATATTCCGCATAACTGTGTGGAATAACCAAGCTTTATTTTAAATAAAATGATGTGAAAAATAAGTTCGCAGGAAAGAAAGCTTTGTTATGACTATTGTGTTTTCTTTCCCACTTGCGAAGTGTTTAGATGAAGTAGCCCTGTCTATTAGGGTACGCAAAGGTTATGGCTTTTAGAGCCTCTACAACCTTGCATAAGAATTCTCCAAGTTCTTTTTTTTCATCTTTTTCTACGTACCTGCTTTTCTTCTTCGCTCCTATTGCTATTCTGTTCATTCTTTTTCTCTCCTAATGACACTCCTAAAAGCAAGTGCCATATAATGATTTTAAACTAAAATTTGATTTAGTCAATAGTAAAAAAATGATTGCCTGTGTATAAAAAACTTCTCAAATTTTTGGAAAATTATACAATAGTAATTAAGTGGAATAAAAATATAACGGTAGTCTCTTTCCATGCGACCACATGTAAAGAGACTACTGTTAAAAAATATATTTGGAAAATGTAAAACAATATAAAATAATAAATTGCTAATTAGGTAATAATTTGTTGTGGCATCTTGACTTTTATTTTGGTATTGCTAAGATGTAATTAATGATTCAAATAAGAACATTACAAAAAAGAACAAAAGATAAAGTATTTTATTCTTTTAAAACTTGACAAGGAGGAGAAACTATTGTTTAAAACAGAACCAAAGAAGAGCGTAAATAGTCATAATATTTTGTATGCTCGAGTTGCTACTTCAGGAGACACATCTGAGAGAACAATAATTTTTGTTGAGGAGACGAATGGTAATTCCATCGTGACTTATGTTTTGTTTAAAGAACAAATCAGTAAGTTGAAAAGTTTAGGTATCAATGTTGAAAATAGAGATTTACATCATCTTGCGCAGAAAGTTTTAAAAAGATGCCTAATTTCTGTTTTGAAAGAAAAACCTTCTATTAGGAGGTCAAAAGCCATTGAATGCGGAATAGAATTTAAAAGTGATAATAAACTTTTGAGGAAGCTAAGAGCGATAGAAGAAGAGATTGCGTTTAATTTGGTTGTATCGCTACCCTCTGATATACATCAAATTTACAATCGCATTTTCAGAGAATGTTTGGTACCAGAAGAAATTTTGTCAAAATTAAATAAAATTTTGGAAGAACAAAAGCTTTCTGGTAACCCTAAAAATGATGTTATTGATCTGTTTTCGTTTATAGCGATTCTTGTGAATGATGTTTTTTGTATTGATACGGGAAACATAAATAAGCTTAAAAATAGCAAGGATGCTATCGTAACGACAGAATTATTGAAAATGCTTCAAATAACAAAAGAAGAAGTTCAAAAATATGTTGCAGATCTTTTTTTGTATCCCATATATTGGAAAAGAACTGAACATTTTAATATAATTGTTTGTTTTTACAGGAATTATAAAAAGTAATATAGCTTTTATCTCTAGTTGAACTAACAATTTTTTTATAGTATTGTGTCTGGGTCAATATCAATGATCCAGTCTTTTTTTACGCAAGCTAAGAGAGAATCTCTTAACTTTGTGTTTTCATAAGTTGATTTGATAACTATGTGCCAGCGATATTTATTAAATTCTTTATAATTTGATGCTGGAAATGGTTTAATAATTTCAAATTTATTTTTTAAGCTTTTGTCACTTGCTATTTTATTATTTAAATCTTTAAACATTTTCTCTGCTTCAATTTGACAGTTTTGAGAGCTAAAGTTTTTATAGATTAGTTTTGTAAGCTGCGCAAATGGGGGATAACCAATTTTATTTTCTAAAATTGCTGATCTATTTTTAATTTCATCTGAATAAAATTTGTGAATATTACCAGTTTTAATAATTTTTAGCACAGTTTCAAATAAGCTATTATCTGGTTTACGTGTTTGGATTATAAGTTGGTGATTACAGTTTGCTTTAATACAAGTAGACATTAGAAACTGAAATGACTTTTCATGAGAATTGAATTCTGGCTGATTGAAAATAATTTCTGGAAATAGAATTGCTGTTAGAGCAAGATTTTCTAGGTTCCAATTTTTTAAAACCATTTGGGTGCCAATTAGAATATCAACTTTTTTGTTTATAAAATCTTTTAATATTTTAGACTGTTTTGATTTATTTGAAGCTGTTTCGCTATCAAGACGATTTATTTTTATATTTTTATTTTCAAATAATTTTTTTATTTCTTTTTCAATTTTCTCTGAACCATAACCAAAAGAGCTTATATTTTGTCCTTGGCATTTCGGACATTTCTTAATAAATTCTATTTTTTTCTGGCATTTCGGACAATATAAATAATTTGTATAAGAAGTAAGTATCGTATCACAATTTTCACACTCCGCTATCCAATTACATTCTTTGCATTGGGTAATTGTATCGTTCCCAAGTCGCGGAATGAAAATAATTGCCTGTTTTCTATTGTAAATATTTTCCATTAGATTATTTTGTAAATCTTCAGATAAAACAGAATAATTTCCTTTTTGACGTTCAGTATTTATGTCTATTAAATTTGGTAACGTAATTTTTTCTTCTTTTTGACTAGAATTTTTAAAAAGATATAATTTGTTTTTAATTTCGTAGTAACTTTTAATAGATGGGGCGGGAGAAGATAAGATTATTTTTGCCTTCCAAATTTTTGTTAATTCTTTTACTACTTCTATCCCATGATATCTTGGATTTTGGTCCCACTGTTTATAACTTGAATTATGTTCATCATCAGCGATAACCAATTTTAAATTTTTGAATGGCGCGAAAATTGCTTGTCGTGTTCCAATGATAATTTTTGCTGAGCCATCTTCTATTTTTTGCCATTCATTAAAATATTGGTTTTTTGTTAATTCTCCTGTCAATTGAGCAATTTTATTTTCTTTAAATTCGTTTTTATAAAAGCTAGCAAAGTTATAAACATCAAAATTTTCAGGAAATAAAAGTAATGCCTGAGCCTTCCCTTTGATATTTTTTTTAATAATTTCGCTATATAAATTATGTCTTTCCGCTTGTAAATTATGAATAAAAAGAATTTTATCTTTCTTTTTAATTTCTTCTAATAGTTTATTTATTTCAGTCTTTTTAATATTAGGAATTTTACAGTTGTGGTTTAAATCAATTTCTTTTCTTGGTTTACTTTTTGTTATTAGCGGAACTATAATTTTTGCAACTAAATTTAATGGGACATAGTAGTAAGAAGAAACAAACTTTGCCAATTGAATTTGTTGATTTGATAAATTTAATTCCTTTTCCGGTAAATTGCTAATTTCTTTAAGCTTGAATTTTATATTTTTAATTTCTTCTTTTTTTATATCTAGGACAATTCCAAATATATTCTTTTTTCTAAAAGGAATTTCAACTATTGTTCCAGTTTGTATTTTATTTTCCATTTTTTTTGGTATGGCATAACTAAAAATCTGCGAAACACCTCTTGGCAGTTTTACAGCTGGAACAACTCGCGCTATTAATTTTTTGCTTTTGATCATAAAATAAAATATTGAAATGTCTTGCTTAATACTTAATACTAACTACTAACTACTCAATACTTACTCACTGTAAATCTAAACAACTCAATCTTTTCTTCATTCAAATTAATTTTTGCTTTTTGACAGGCGATTGAAATTTGATGTTTAGGTGTATCAATTCCTTCAATGTCTGGAAGAAGAAGCCCAATTTTTCCGTTCTGCGATTTTACAATAACACCGTATTTTTTAGTATCTAGATTTTCAATTGAGTCTATCTGTTCTGGCGGGTTTAATAAGCTTACCTCGTAAGAAAGGTTGCTGAGATCTTTTTCCGTGACAGGATCAAATCTATAGTCATGAATCGCTGCTGAGATCGCATTGTCAATTATCTCTTGCGCAATATTTTCTTTTGTTGGTTGAAATGTTCCGATGCACCCGCGCAATTTTTTCCCCGCGCTATTACCATTTTTTTCGTAAATCGTCACAAAAACTCCTTTTTGGCAATTATAAAACTCTTCTGGCAAGTTTTTGGGAATTACAATCTTTTTTCCAGTTTTTATATATGTTTCTATTGTACTTCGCGCTAATTTTATATATTCATTCATAATTATATTTTATATGATTATGAAGTTTAAGTAAAATAAGATTGACTTTTTTTACTTTTACTGTATTATTAAATTATTGCATTGCTCTATCGTTAAGTTTATTAGTTTCTAGTTTCTAATGACCTGTCTTTTGGAGATTA